>NZ_UPHQ01000111.1 GCF_900566055.1 Mycobacterium innocens | reverse complement strand
GGTTGGCGGGGCTCAGCATGGCGATCCCCAGCAGGTCACCGGCCTGCGAACCCTGGTCGACGAGCTTGGTGCTCAGCTGCGTACCGGCGGGCAGGATCGACGAATTCACCACCGACCGCAGCTTTTCCGCCGAGTTGGCTTCGACGAACTCCTGGGTCAGCGACACGGTTCCGGTGACCGAACCTCCGGCCTGCCCGACGATTTTCGACACCATGGCGACGTCGTCGTCGTTGGCATCCGGGGTCCGAAAGATCACCACCGACTTGCCGGCCAACGCGTCGTGCACAATCCGCCCGAGCACCTGGTTGTCGAAAGTATTTGCGGCGCTGAGCTTTTCGTTGAGCGCATTGCGCTGGTCGTTGAGTCGGCTGATCTGGGCGGCTAGGTCCCGCTTCTCGTTACGCAGGCTGGACAGCAGCGTATCGGAGAAGAAGCCCGAACCGAGCACGACTCCGATCGCCAGCGCCAGGAAGACGGCAGCCAGCGAAATCGCATGTTGGCGTAACGAGATCATGAACGCACCGTCCTCGAAGGGTCAGGTCACCAGGTTCTGCACCCAGAGGGAGAAGCGGTTCCAGTAGTCGATGATCCAGTGCACCACCACGCCATCGGTGCGTGACACCCACAAGACGACGATGATGGCGATCAGCATCGTCAACGCCAACAGCGCAATGGCGCCAGCCGAAATGTGGTTGCGGTACAACGTCGCGACCGCCTTGGCGTCCACCAGCTTCTCCCCCACCCGCAGCCTGGTGAGGAAGGTCGACGGGTTGCTTTGCGCGCGCGTCCGGTCGAAGAACGTCTCAATGTTGGCGGTGTGGCCGGCGGTGACCAGCAGTGCGGCGTCGTGGTGATCGGCAAGCAGCAACGCCAGGTCGATCGCCGAGCCGGCGGCCGGGAACGTCATCGCCCCGACACCGAGATCCTGGATGCGCTCCAGCCCGGGCGCGTGGCCGTCGGCGTCGGCGGGCAACACCACCTGGGCGCCGCACTTGAGCACCTCGGTGCTGATCTGGTCGGGATCGCCGACGATCAGCTGGGGACGGTACCCGGCCTTACGCAACACGTCCGCGCCGGTGCCGACGCCGACCAGCACCGGCTGGTATTCCTTGATGAACGGTTTGAGAGCTTTCACGTCGTCGGCGGCCCTTGGCTCTTCGCCGACGATCACCACGTGCCGGCGGCGCATGTCGACGTCGATGTCGGGGATCCCGATTCCGTCGATCAGCAGCGGGCTCTCACTCTTGATGAACTCGATCGTGTTGCCGGCAAACGCCTCCAGGTGTGCGGCCAGCCCGCTCTTGGCCTCCCGCATCAGGTCGGCGATGTCGTGGTCGCTGCGCTCGGTACCGCGGACCAGCCGGCGGTCGCCCGAGTACAGGCCGCCTTCGTACAACCGGATCTTCGAGCCGTCTTTGACCTTCTTGAAGACCTCGGGTCCGGTCTCGTCGATCAGGGTGACCCCGTTGTTGACCAATACCTCGGGCCCCAGGTTGGGGTAGCGGCCCGAAACCGACGACGATGCGTTGACGACGGCGGCGACGTCAGCTTCCACCAGTGCGTCCGCGGTGATGCGGTCCAGATCCAGGATGTCGAGGACCACGATGTCACCGGGACAGACCCTGCGCAGCAGGCGGTCGATGTTCCGGTCGACGCGGGCGGTGCCGACCAGGCCCGGCCGGGCAGTGTTACGAGACAGAAGCGCTGACATCTTCATGGGGGCGATTCTGTCGGGGAAGCACGGCCCGGGCCGGGAGGCGCGCCGTAACATCAGCCCCATAAGTTATATGGAGTCACAACTGTCACACGCGACGCCGCAGGGCGCCGAGTTGTTGGCCGATCGCGACCAAAAGGCAACAAGCCGTCGACGTTGGGAGGCTAGATCTCGTCGTTCTGCGCGGCGTCGAGCAGCTCACGGGCGTGGGCGCGGCCGCTGTCCGACTCACCCAGCCCGGCCAGCATCCTGGCCAGCTCGGCCACCCGCTCCTCGTCGTTCAGCCGGCGTACCCCGCTGGCGCCGCCGCGTCCGGTGCTGTGCACCGTCAAATGCACGTCGGCATAGGCAGCCACCTGGGGCAGGTGCGTAACCACGATGACCTGGTGGGTTCGCGCCAGCTTCGCCAGGCGTCGCCCGATCTGGACGGCCGCCCTGCCGCCGACCCCGGCGTCGACCTCGTCGAACACCATCGTGGTGCCGACTGTTTGTTTCCGCGATGTCGCCAGCACCACTTCCAGCGCCAGCATCACCCGAGACAACTCACCGCCGGACGCACTCTTGGCCAGCGGCAGCACGGTCATGCCGCGGTGTGCGGCGAAGCCGAACTCGACGTGGTCGATGCCGTCGGCGCCGGCGCGGGCCGGCTCGCCCGACGGCAGCGTCAACGCGACGGGATCGTCGTGCTCGGCCAGGTCGGTGGTCACGCCGATGGTGAACTCGGCGTCGGCCATTGCCAGGGCGGACAGCTCCGCCGTGACCTCGGTGGCCAACTTCTTGGCCGCTTTGCGCCGAATCTTGCTCAGATCGACTGCTGCTTGGGCTAATTCGCGCTCCAGCTGCTCGGCGCGGCGTTCCAGCGCCGCCAGGCCCTCTTCGGAGACGTCGAGTTGGCCCAGCCGGTCGCGGGAGTCCCGCGCCCACCGCAGCACCCCGTCGATATCGGCGGCGTACTTGCGCGTCAGGGTGCGCAATTGGGCTTGGCGGGCCAGTTTGGCGTCCAGAGCGCTGGCATCGGCCGGCAGCTCGTCGACATAGTTGCCCAGCTCCCCGGCCGCATCGACAACCACCGTCAGCGCCTCGCCGATTTGTTCGGCCAGCGCCAGCAGCGCGGTATCGTCGGTCGACTCCAGGGCTGCCTTGGCGCGCCCGAGGCATTCGGTGGCGCTGACGCCGAGCGTGTCGTCGGAGGCGCCGGCCAACGCCGCGCGGGCCACCGACGCGGCTTCGCGCAGGGTGTCCAGCTCGGAGAGCCGCACGATGTCGGCGACCAGCGCCTCGTCCTCCCCCGGCTGCGGGTCGACCGCGTCGATCTCGTTGAGGGCAAACTGCAACCGGTCCGCCTCCTGGGCCAGCTCGCGCGCCCGGTTACGCCGGTCACAGAGGTCTCGCCGCGCCGACAGCCACGCGTCCCGCAGCTTGCGATAGCGCTCGCACGCGGGGCCGCTGGCCGCGAAGCGGTCCAGCGCGCCACGTTGTTCCTCCGGTCGCAGCAACCGCAACTGGTCGTTTTGGCCATGCAGGGCCAGTAGCTCGTTGGTGAAACCGCTGAGCGACTTGGCGGGCACGCTGCGACCGCCGAGGTAAGCGCGCGACGGCCCGTTACCGCTGACCGAGCGCAACGCGATCACGCTGTCGTCCTCGTCGCGCTGCGCCCCGGAGGCGTCCAAGATCTCGTCCAGCCTGGCGACCGTGGCATCGTCGAGATCGGTTGTGACGAAACGGCCTTCGACAACGGCGCGATCGGCCCCGGACCGCACCCGGGTCGGGTCGGCCCGCGCACCGCCCAGCAACTGCAACCCGGTGACCACCATGGTCTTGCCGGTACCGGTCTCGCCGGTGAGCACCGTCAGCCCGCGATCGAACTCGGCGGTCGCGGTGCTGATGGCGCCCAGCGACTCGATTCGGATCTCAGTGAGCACCGGTTACTTCCCGCGCCAACCGGTCACCGGCAACTGGAACTTGGTCACCAGACGGTCGGTGAACGGCGCGCTGTCCAACCGTGCCCATCTCACCGGTGTGTCACAGCGGGTCACCTCGAGTCGCCCGCCGGCGGGTATCGGCATTTCGCGGCGGCCGTCGCAGAACACCAGGGCGTCGTGCCCGTCAGCCTCTATCTCGATCGCGATGCGGGCATCCGGACTGGTGACCATCGGCCGGCCGAACAACGCGTGAGCGTTGTTGGGCACCACCAAGATCGCCTCGAGATCCGGCCACAACACCGGGCCGCCCGCCGAGAACGCATAGGCGGTGGACCCGGTGGGCGTCGACACCAGCACCCCGTCGCAGCCGAAAGCCGACACCGGACGGCCGTCGATTTCGACGACCACCCCCAGCACGCCCAGCCTGGGGCCCTTTTCCAGGCTCGCCTCGTTAAGCGCCCAGCCCTGGTCGATGATGCGGCCACCGTGGCGCACCGCGACGTCGAGAGTCAGCCGGTCTTCCACCCGGTAGTCCCGTGCCACCACGTGCTCGAGCACCAGGTCGATCGCCTCGGCCTCGGCTTCGGCCAGGAATCCGATCCGTCCCAGGTTGACACCCAACACCGGAATGCTGGCGTTACGGGCCAGCTCGGCTGCCCGCAGGAAGGTGCCGTCACCGCCGAGCACCAGCACCAACTCGCAGCCGTCGGCAGCGTGCGGGTCGGCATTGACCACCTCGATCTGGACGCCCCGGGCCCGCATGTCGTCGGGAGCCAGCCGCAGCGATCCGCGGTTGACCGCCTCGGCGGACAGTACTCGAAGCCCAATGTTGTTGTCGCCCAACACTTTCTCGACGCGGCGCGCGGTTTCGGTCGCCTCGTCGCGTCCGGTGTGGACCACCAGTAAGACGGTGCGTTCGGCGCTCTTCTGCGAAGTCACTGCGGACCCATGCTCATCGCCCGCCGCACCGCGTCCACCAGTTCGTCGCCGGCCAACCACCGATCGGTCTGTGCGCGCAACCACAGGAAGTATTCGACGTTGCCCGACGGGCCCGGAAGCGGGCTGGCGGCGACACCGACGGTGTGCCAACCCAGCTCGTCCGCACGCCGCGAGACAGCCAGCACCGCGTCCGCGCGCAACTGCGGGTCCGAAACCACCCCGCCCGGACCGACCTGCCCCTTGCCCACTTCGAACTGTGGCTTCACCATGGGAACGATATCCGCGCCCGGCGACGCACAGTCAATCAGCGCAGGCAACACCGTGCCCAGCGAGATGAACGAGAGGTCGGCCACGATGAGGTCGACGGAGCCGCCGATCGCCTCGCGCGACACGTCACGCACATTGGTCCGCTCGACGACCACCACTCGCGGATCGCTGCGCAGCGACCAGGCCAGCTGGCCGTAGCCGACATCGACGGCAACCACTTCTGCGGCACCGCGGTCCAGCAGCACCTCGGTGAACCCGCCGGTCGACGCGCCCGCATCCAGGCAGCGCCGGCCTTGAACGGGAACCGCGAAGGCGTCCAGCGCACCGATGAGTTTGTGGGCCCCCCGCGATACCCAGCCGCGGGCGCCACCCGCCGCGACGGTCAACGCCGCGCTGAGGGCCACGGCGGTGGCCGGCTTGACCACCGGCAGGCCGTCGATGCGCACCTTGCCGGCTTCGATCAATTCCGCAGCTTGGTGACGAGACCGCGCGAGGCCGCGCCGCACCAGCTCGACGTCAACGCGGGCACGCCGTGCCACCGTTGCACTCAGCCCTTCTCCACCGACTCCAGGGCCCGCAACAACACGTCGTGGGCCTCCGACAGACGGCGCGCGATAACCTCGAGCTCGGCAAGAGACGGCCCGTTCTCGGCGTCGGCGACATCGGGCAGCTGGGCTACCAGGGCTTCGATTTCCGAGCGAATCTGATCAGGGTCAATAGTCATTGCGCTCCCTACGCTAGTTGCCGCCTAGTCACCGTGTTCCAGGGACCAGCGGCGCAATGCGCCGCGGGCCGCCTCGTCGCCGGCCCCGATACTGACTGGCCGTCCGTCCGGATGCGCGTCCCAGACCGCGCTCGCGACGGCACGTACCACCGAGAGGTCGTCCCCGTCCTGGTCACCGGTGGCGCTGACCGTCACCGTCGCGTCGGTGACGACGACCCGCCAGCCCGGCTGTGACCCTATCGCCAGCAGCTGGCCATCCTGATGCAGGCAGCGCAGATCGTGGCCGAGGTAGGTGGGCCGCTGCCGCGGTGGCGCAAACACCGCGTCTCGCGCGCCGCTAACGCCACTGAGCACCATCAGGCTGGGCAGCCCGGCGGCGTTGGCGCCTTCGATGTCGGTGTCGAGCCGGTCGCCGATCACCAGCGGCGCGCGGCAATCGGCGCGGGCCACGGCGTCCGCCATCAATTGCGGACCCGGCTTGCCTGCCACCTGCGGCTCGGCGCCGGTGGCCGTTCGCAGCGCCGCAACCAGTGACCCGTTGCCCGGCAGCAGGCCGCGCTCGGTGGGCAAGGTGGGGTCGACGTTGGCCGCCACCCACAGCGCGCCGGCCCGGATGGCCAGTGCGGCTTCGGCAAGCTCCGGCCAGCCGGTGGTCATCGAGAGGCCCTGAACCACGGCAACCGGTCCGTCGTCCCAGCGACGCACCGGACGCAGCCCCACCGTGGCGACCTCGGCGGCCAGCGCGTCGGTACCCACGATCAGCACCGGTGAACCTGCGGGGAGCTGATCGGCCAGCACCCGGGCGGCGCTCTGCGCGCTGGTGACGACGTCGCTGCCGGCGGCGTCGAAGCCGAGCTCGCGCAGATGCGCCGCGACCTCGTCGGCACTGCGCGACGCGTTGTTGGTGACGAACAGTTTGCGGCTGCTCACCTCCGCCAGCGATTGGACCGCGCCCTCGGTGGCGCGCCGGCCGCGAAATACCGTCCCGTCCAGGTCGATCAGCAGGCAATCATACTGCTGCGCAAGACTTTTCACCTGATGCTCAACCCAGCTCGGCGACCCGGTCTTCGGCGTCTGTGACGCCTTCCAGGTCAGCGTCGGCGGCGCGCAAGAACCATCGCAGCGCCTCGTCACGACGCCCGAGCGCCAACAGTGTCTCGGCATAGGCGTAAAACAGTCGCGCCGCCGTCGAGCCGGTGCGGGCCGGGTCGAGCTGGGGCGTCGACAACACGGTCAGCGCCTGCTCCAGCTGCCCGAGATCGGCACGCGCGCCGGCGGCGACAATACGCAACTCGTCGGCGTCGTCGCCACTGAGCAGGGACGCCTCGGGTCCGCGCGCGAGTTCGATGGCCCGTAGCGGGCGGCCCAGACCGCGTTCGCAATCGGCGATCAGCGCCAGCAGCGGGGATCTGCTGCCCATCCGCCGCGCGGCACGCAATTCGGCCAGCGCCTGAGCCCAGTCGCCGCAGCGGTAGGCGGCGATCCCGACGGCCTCGCGAACGACGGCGAGCCTGCCGGAGCGGGCCCGGGCCGCACGCGCGTGGTTCAGGGCGGCTTCGGGATCCTCGTCGAGCAGCTCCCCGGCGGCCACCAGGTGCCGGGCCACCGCGTCGGCGGTGGCCCGGTCCAGGGTGCTCAGCTCGCGCCGGATCTCCGGCGCCAGCTGCTTGGCGTCCACTCCCGGCGGGATCGCCGGCCCGTCCCGGGACTCGCGGGTTACCTCGGAAGGCGCCGACCGCGGTTGAACCGGTCGCGCCCGGCCCGGACCCGACCAGGGAACGTCACGCTTTCGCTGTGGACCACGCCGCGGTACACCACCCGATGCCGGTCGCGGCCTGCGCTCGCCGCTGCGGTCATGCCTGTCGTCGACCACTCGCTAGAGGTTACGGGCACGTCCGATCAGCTCACAATCGGTCCTCACAATCGGTCTAGGCCGGTCTAGGCCAGCTCTAGGCCTGTAGCCGATTGGGCAACAGCGGGTAGAGCACCGCCGGGCAATACGTCGCGATTGCGACAATGGTGAACGCGGCTGCCGCATCGTGAGACATCCCATTGTCTTCAGCCATTCTGGCCACGACGGATTCGAACGTCCCGTCCGGCTGGACTGCCATCGGACACACCGACCGGCCGATCGCCATCGCCGCCGCCGGCTGGCCATACGAGATGCCGGCGTTGTTCAAGGCCGTCAGGAAGGCATTACCCATCATGTCGGCGTGCGTGGGTGCCGCCATAGTCGCGGACATGCCAAGCACCCCGGCAGCCAAGGCCACGAGTCGAAGGGCCATCACCGGTGCCGTCATCTCCGCCTTCTCATCTGTCGGTTCTTGGACACGTGCCAGATAAATCGCTGAATACACTGCTGGGCGGCGGTCACATTCACAACACGGTGCGGTAAAAGTTTGCCCACTGATCCGTTTCGCAGCCGGTCTGCGTAGCCACGAACGCCTAGAGACGGCGATTTCATGCGCGCATGCGCGCGGAGCGCCCTGTCCCCCAATCGGGGGACACGCGGACCCTGCCACTGGGGGACCCGAATTTTCCCCCGGCTAGTAGCCAGTTGTGGGATAGCAGCGGGGTGCAAAGCCTCGGAAGATTGGTCTCGAAGCGAAAACCGAAACATCACGAACCCGCTCCGAGGCCAAGGATAGTGAGGAGCTCTCCCAGATGTTCCATGAACTCCTGTACTGCGAGACCGAGGCCGCTAACCACTAGAACTTCGGCGGGGGTCTCATCGCCTCCCACCCCCCAAGTCTGAGACCCCCGCCGAAGTTCTAGTGGTTAGCGGCCTCGGT
>NZ_UPHQ01000087.1 GCF_900566055.1 Mycobacterium innocens | reverse complement strand
GCCCCCACCGCCGGAACCGCCGAAGGCATTGCGATTTGTGCCGGCGTCGGCCGCTCCGCCGTCACCGCCGCTGCCGCCCGAACCGCCCGGCGCGCCAGCACCGCCGGTGCCCCCCATGCCTCCGCTGCCGCCAACCCCGCCGTTGCCGATCAGCAACCCACCGTGCCCGCCGTTACCACCAGCACCACCGGTGCCACCGGTACCGCCCGCGGCGCCGGTGCCGCCGCCACCGGCCAAGCCGCCGCTACCGCCGCTGGCGGCTCCGTCAGCGAAGCTTCTACCCAATCCGCCATCGCCGCCGGCGCCGCCGGCGCCGCCGGCGGCAATGCCAATGGTCCCGTTGCCGCCGTCTCCCCCCACTGCGGCACCGGAGGTGGCGATGGCATTCCCCCCCAAGCCGCCGGCGCCGCCGATTCCACCGACACCCCCGGTGCCACCGTTGCCGCCCATAGCGTTTCCAGTGCCTCCAAGAACGAACGCGAGTCCGCCACTCCCGCCCGTGCCACCGACGGCGGCAAACGCGCCATCCGCGCCCGATTGGCCGCTCCCACCGGTCGCATCGCCGCTGGCATTAAACAGTAAGTCCGGGCTGCCGTCGGTGCCTTGCCCGGCTATGCCGTTGATAGCCGGGTTGACGCCGTTAGCCCCGGTGCGGCCGGTGCCGCCCTGCCCGCCGGCGCCGCCGTCGCCGAACAGGGTGGCGTTGCCGCCCATGCCGCCCTGGCCGGGGGTGCCGCCGTTGATGTTTGGCGCCGCGGCGCCGCCCATCCCGCCAGCGCCGCCGTTCCCGACCAACCACCCGCCCGTGCCGCCGTTGCCGCCACCCGCTCCGGCGCCACCCTTTCCGCCGGCACCACCGTTGCCGATCAGCCCCGCACTGCCCCCGTTGCCGCCGGCCTGTCCCGGCAGACCGTTCCCGCCATTGCCGCCGTTGCCGTACAACAAGCCTCCCGGGCCGCCTGCCTGACCAGGCCCGCCATTGGCGCCGTCACCGATTAGCGGCCGGCCCAGCAGCGCTTGGGTCGGCGTATTGATGGCGCCCAGAACACCCTGCTGCAGGCTCTGCAACGGAGATGCGTTGGCAGCCTCAGCGTTGGCATACCCACCAGCCGCGGCACTCAAGGCCTGCACCAACCGGGCATGAACGCCAGCCGCCTCGGCACTGGCGGCCTGATAAGCCTCAGCGTGCCCTGAGAACAACGCCGCAATGGCCGCCGACACCTCATCGGCCGCCGCGGCCAGCAACGCCGTCGTCGGGCCGGCCGCTGCCGCGTTGGCCGCTCGCAGCGCCGCGCTGATACCTCGCAGGTCCGTTGCCGCCGCGGCAACAGCTTCCGGTGTTGCTATGACATACGAGACATACGACATCCGAGCCTCCGCTGATTCGGCACAGTTTGGCTTGCGGATGCTACGCCGAAAGTCGTGACCTCGACTCGATTTCTTAAACGTTCCGATAGATTGAACAGAATTCGGTCGTCGATTTCGGTGTCGATTTCGCCTGCTTACCGCCGAATGCCGCGGATAGCCCGAGTCAGGCGTTCTGCTCGCCGATGGCCGCCAGCAGCTCGAATGCGTCGTCGCTCAGTCCGATCTCGGCCGCGGCGACGTTCTCCTCCAGATGCGCCACGCTCGAGGTGCCCGGAATCGGCAACATCACCGGTGAGCGTTTCAGCAGCCAGGCCAGCGCCAGCTGCGACGGTGTCGCATGATGCTCGGCCGCGATCTGCCGCAGCGGGCCGTCGGGGGCGGCCAGCGGACCCGACGCCAGCGGAAACCATGGAATGAAGCCGACGCCTTGCTGGGTGGCGAAATCCACGAGCGGTTCGGCGCCCCGCGAGGCCAGGTTGTACATGTTCTGCACCGACACGATCTCGGTGATCTGCTGAGCCGCCTTCAACTGATCGACATCGACCTCGGACAGCCCGATATGGCGGATCTTGCCTTCGTTCTTCAGCGCGAGCAGTTCGCCGACTTGATCTTCCAGGGGAACGTGGCGGTCGATGCGATGCAGCTGGAACAGGTCGATGGTGTCGACGCCCAGGCGCCGCAGGCTCATCTCGCACTCCTGGCGCAGATAGCTCGGGTTACCCAACGGAATCCACACCCCGGGCCCTGTCCGCAGCAACCCCGCCTTGGTGGCGATCACCAGCCCGGAGTAGGGATGCAGCGCCTCGCGGATGATCTCCTCGGACACGTAGGGGCCGTAGGAATCGGCGGTGTCGATGAAGTTCACGCCCAATTCGACGGCCCGCCGCAACACCCGGACGCATTCGTCGCGGTCGGCAGGTGGCCCCCAGACGCCCTCACCGGTCAGGCGCATAGCCCCGAACCCGAGCCGGTTGACCGTCAAGTCATCGCCGAGGGTGAATGTTCCGGATGCTGCTGCCAAAGGTTTCGAGGTTTGTGCGGTCACCATTCCGACCGTACGCCGCCAACCCGGCACCGCAATCCGTCGTGGCAAGCTGGGTGTGTGGACCTGGATGCGCTCGCCGACCTTCAGCTGACCTACCCCGAAGTGGGCGCGACCGCGGCCCCGCAGCTCCCGCCGGGCTACGATCACCTCAGCATGTCGGCCCAGATCGGTTCTGGCCGTGCGCGTTTCGAGCAGGCCGCCGATGCCGTCATGCGCTGGGGCATGCAGCGCGGAGCCGGCCTGGGCGTTGCGGCGAGTTCCGACGTCGCAGTGGTTCCGGCGATCGTGGTGGTCAAGATGATGGGTCTGCTGCGCGCGCCCTGCCGCGTCGTGTACGTCATCGACGAAGCCGACACCCGCGGATTCGCCTACGGCACGCTGCCGGGCCACCCGGAGTCCGGGGAGGAACGGTTCGCCGTGCGCTACGACGCGAACACCTCCGCGGTCTACGCGGAGGTGTCGGCGTTCTCCCGGCCCGCGACCTGGTGGAGCAAGCTCGGCGGGCCGGTCGTTTCGGTGACCCAGCGCATCATCGCCAAGCGCTACCTGCGCGGGGTGTGACAGGTCGGTCAACGGCGCCCGATGCTGCCCCGGTGCGCGCCCTCGGCCAGCCGCGCCAAGGCCAGGGCACCGGCCAGCAAACCGAAGTCTCGCAGCGGCCATCGCCCGGTCAGCCACCACCGGCGAGCCCGCCGCCGAGGTGCTCAACCAGGTCGCCCACGACTACGGCCAGACGATCGGCAACGGCGTCGCCAAGCCCGCGGACGCCGCGGCGGCACTCGAGGTGGCGTTGCGGGTGCTGCGCCGGCACGGCTACGAGCCCCGCCGCACCGATGGCGAAGTCGAGCTGGCGAACTGCCCGTTCCATGCGCTGGCCCAGGAGCAGACGGAGCTGGCCTGCGCCATGAACCACGCGCTGATCACTGGGGTGTCCGACGCCCTGGCGCCGCACGGCCCCGACGCCCGGCTGGACCCCGGGCCGCAAAGGTGTTGCGTCGTGATCAGACGCGGCGCGCCTATGACCCCCAGCGAGCGAGCAAACCTTCCGCGCCCGAGCACATCTGTGCGATAACCTCGCCCACCGGCGCGTCGTCGCGGATCATGCCGACGCCCTGCCCCGCATCGACCGGGAGCACCTGTGGATCTTCGGCAGCGACCGCGGCGGCCACCCGCGCCCGGGCATCCGGGTCAGCGGCCAGCTCATCCTCCCGCCCCGTCCACTGCGCGACGAAGTCGTTTGCCAACACCCGTGAGGGGTACCGCTCCGGCCAGGGCAAGCCGGCGGCGACGTCGAAGACCCGGCTGACCCGGGTGTCGGTTTCGCGTGCCGCGATCAGGGCCCGACGGCCGCCCTCACCGGTCAGCGCCTCGGGGCACGCCGCCAGCCGGGTGCCCACCCAGGCCCCGCTGGCACCGGCGGCCAGCACCGCGGCCAAGCTCCGGGGCGAGGCGATGCCACCGCCGGCCAGCACCGGCACCGACACGGCTTCCAGAACGGCGTCCAGCAACGGCAGCGTGCCCAGCCGCATCTCGCCGTGGCCGCCCCCCTCGGCCCCGCGCGCGACCACGATGTCCACCCCGGCGTCAACCGCGCGACGGGCCCCGGCGCCGTCGTAAACCTGCGTGGCCGTGACGATTCCGGCGTCGTGCGCCTTGCCCACCCAGGACCAGTCGGTACCGAAGCTGACCGACAACAGCGCCGGCCGCGCGGCCAGCGCGTCCTCGAGCAGGCCGACCTCAGCAAGCATGACCCAGTGGACCAGGCCGATCCCGAAACTGCCGGTCACCTGCCGCAGCTGTTCGGCCAGCGACGCCCTGGTCGCCGTGCTACCCATGCCGATCATGCCCAGACCGCCGGCAGCGGTGACCGCGGCGGCCAATCGACCGCCGGCCACCCCGCCCATGGGCGCGTTGACCATGGGCACCCGCAGGCCGAAGCCCCGGGACCAGGGCGTGGAGAGCACGCTTAGCTTAGTGTGCGCCGGGCTGGTCTTTCAGCACGGTCAGCATGACCACCGAATCCTCGACCGCGTGCAGGGCGTGCCGAGTGCGCGGAATCGCCACGTAATCGCCGGTTTTGCCGTCCCAGGCATCGTCGGCGGTGGTAAGGCGCACGTGTCCCTGCAGCACCTGAAGCGTCGCCTCCCCCGGGCTGTCGTGTTCGGACAGGTCGTGGTCGGCAATCAGGGCCAGCACGGTCTGCCGCAGTTCATGGGTGTGCCCGCCGTGGATGGTGTGCGCAGCCCGTCCACTGTGGCACTGTTTCGCCTCGGCCAGCTTTTCGGCGGCCAGCTCGTTCAGCGAAATCGATTCCATCGATGAGTCCTTTCAGCCGTTCAGTAGCAGTATCCCCGCCACCACCAGGGCGACCACCTTGACCACCTCAAAACCGACGTATACGTAGTGGGCCCGGGAGCGAGGCCCCTCCTGCCCGGCCAGCACCCGGTCGGAACGGCGGGTCAGGAGCGGACGGACCGTGATCAGTTGCAGGGCCAGCGCGGCCAGCGCGACTCCGAGGGCGACACTGATGCCCACCGGCGTCGGGCCGGCCACCACCAGTGCCAGCAGGACGAGCGCGAATCCGACCTCGACGGTGTTGAGCGCGCGAAAGACCAGGCGGCCGATGCCGAGCCCGATCTGCAGCGTGACATTCGGCGCCCGGAACTTCAGCGGGGCTTCCAGAAACGAGATGGCCAGCACCATGCCGAGCCACACGAAGGTGATGGCAACCTCGATCGCCGGGCCGGTGCTCAACTAGCCGCTCCTTTCAGCGAGAGGTGGGCCAGACACAGGTCCGGCTCGGCGAACGCGTCGAGCCGCTCGACGCCGACTGGCGCCGCCCATGATTCCAGAGCTCCTTGCATGAGCCCGAGGTGGACCGGACAGACGATGGCGGATCGGCTTTCGGCGACTTCCAGAAACGGGCAGTGGCGCAGGCCCAGCTGTTGCTGCCCGTCGGATACCCGACGTTCCGGGGCGAACCCCAGCTGGTCAAGCACCCCGACCAGGTGGTCGATCGACTTCTCGGCGCTGCTGCCCGTCGGCGGCGCCTGCAGCCGCTGCCCCCAGGCGCGTCCGGCCGCGAGCGCCTTGGTACGTGAATCAGGCTCGGCGGCAAGCCCGTTGGACAGGATCTCGGCGAGGAGCCGGTAATGCCGGATACCGCCGCGATCCATCTGCCGGACCGCGGAGAACATCTGCGGCGGCCGTCCCGGACCGCGCGGGCCGGACTCGACGCGCTGCACCTGGGCGTCGGCGACCAGGGCGTCGAGGTGGAATCGGACGGTGTTGGGATGTACTTCCAGCGCGTCGGCAATGGCGACGATGCTCAGCGGGACGCGTGATACCCGCAATACCCGCAGCACCGCGCGACGGCGTCCCGTCGGCTCCTGGACTGATCTGCCGATATCACTCACCTCCGGAATCGTCGGCTCTGGGCTCCGCGGCCACCAGGGGAGTATCAACCCCTAGCGGCCCAATCTTGGCAGCCCCGCCCGGCGAACCCAGCGGTTCGTCCCGGCCAGGCAGGGTTTCGGTGAAGAACGCCGCATTGTCGGCCCGGTAGGGTTCCAGCTCGGCCGGCAGGTCGTCCTCGTAGTAAATGGCCTCCACCGGGCACACGGGCTCACATGCGCCGCAGTCCACACATTCGTCCGGGTGGATGTAGAGCGCCCGGCCCCCCTCGTAGATGCAATCGACCGGGCATTCCTCCACACAGGCACGGTCCATCACGTCGATGCATGGCTTTCCGATCACGTAGGTCATGGGCTAGAGTTTACACAATTCTAGTTGTAAAAACTATCGATAAGGGGAGAGCCTATGGCCGACAACGAACTTGACGTTAGACAACTACGTAAACCGGACAAGCATCCGATAATTTTCGCCAGCTACGCAGCACTGCCCACCGGCGGGTCGTTCGTTCTGGTCAACAACCACGACCCCAAGCATCTGCGCGCCGAGTTCGACACCGAACACCCCGGCAGCTACGGCTGGGAATACCTCGAAGAAGGTCCCGAAGTGTGGCGCATCCGGATCAGCAAGCTGACCGCCACGCCACTGCCCCGGATCCTGGCCGACACCAACGACACCGACGACTGTGCCGACCAGACCGACGTGACCGGAGCAGCATAAATTGGAAGGCCGGGAGCGTGATCTGGACTCCAACCTCGTCGCGCTGCCGCCCGACGGCGGAATCGGCATGCATACTGGACCCGATCTCGACGTCTTGGTCCATGTCTTGTCTGGCAGCGGCCAGCTGAGCACCGAGGAGGGCATCATCAACCTGCATCCGGGCGCGCTGCTGTGGCTGCCACGACGCTCGCGCCGGCAGTTCACTGCCGGCCCAGAGGGCTTGCAATATCTCACCGTGCATCAGCGGCGCCAGGCGCTGGCCTTGGAACCCGCTGTGCCCCAGGGCAGCTGATGGCGGACGAACCAGACGGATGCGAGCGGCCACTGCCCCAGTCGAATCGCGACGAGGATCATCTGCAGGGGCACTGGCTGCTGGCCCGGCTGGGCAAACGGGTGCTACGGCCCGGTGGCGTGGAGCTGACCCGCACCCTGCTGGCCCGCGCCGACGTCAGCGACGCCGACGTGCTCGAGCTGGCTCCGGGCCTGGGCCGTACCGCCGCCGAAATACTGGTCCGGCACCCGCGGTCGTACGTCGGCGCCGAAGGCGACCCCGATGCCGCCAACCTGGTTCGCGGGGTGCTACAAGATCACGGAAACCGGGGCGACGTGCGGGTCACCGACGCCTCCGATACCGGATTACCCGACGCCAGCGTCGATGTGGTGATCGGCGAGGCGATGTTGACCATGCAGGGGGATGCGGCCAAGCACGCGATCGTCGCCGAGGCGGTGCGGGTGCTGCGCCCGCGGGGCCGCTACGCCATTCACGAGCTTGCCCTGACGCCCGACGACGTGCCCGACGACGTCAGCACCGAGGTCCGGCAGTCGCTGGCACGGGCGATCAAGGTCAACGCGCGTCCGCTCACCATTGCGGAATGGTCCCAGCTGCTGGCCGGACACGGCCTGGTTGTGGAGCACGTCGCAACCGCCCCGATGGCACTGTTGCAGCCGCGCCGGCTGATCGCCGACGAAGGCCTGTTCGGCGCGCTGCGCTTTGCCAAGAACGTGCTCACCCAGCCGGCCGCGCGCAAGCGAGTGCTGTTGATGCGCAACACATTCCGCAAGCATCGAGAGCGGTTGGCCGCGGTGGCCATCGTCGCCTCCAAACCGGCGGTATCGGGTATCTGATCCCGCCGATCGCGGGACTTATGCCTTCGTGCTGGTGACAAACGGCTCTGACCCGGCCGGGCCGCCGTAGATAGCGTCCATAGCGGCGAACCGGCACACGAAGGACGAGTCATGTCATCGCGCAACGCACCTCTGGGAATTGTCGTCGGCATCGACGAGTCACCGTCCGCCCGGCTGGCGGTGCAATGGGCGGCCCACGATGCCGAGCTGCGAAATATTCCACTGACACTGGTGCACGCCGTGTCACCCGAAGTGTCGACCCGGCTGAAGATGCCGATGCCGGCGGGTCTGGCGCGATGGCAACAGGATCGTGGACGCCGACTGGTCGACGAGGCGCTCAAAGTCGTCGACGAAGCCACTCAGGGTGGAGGTCCCGCCGGCGTCCACACCGAAATCCTGGGGTCGGCTGCCGTTCCCGCGTTGGTCGACCTGTCCAAAGACGCGGAAATGGTGGTCACGGGTGGTCTGGGCAGCCGACGATGGCCCGGCCGGCTGCTCGGCTCGGTCAGCTCCGCCGTGTTGCGCTACGCGCACTGTCCGGTCGTGATCGTCCACGACGACGACCCGTCGGCGGCACACCGCGGTCAAGCGCCGGTGCTGGTGGGCATCGACGGCTCGTCGGCCTCCGAACTGGCTACCGCGTTCGCATTCGACGAGGCCGCACGCCGGCGTGTGGGGTTGGTGGGCCTGCATGCATGGAGCGACATCGATGTCTCGGATTGGCCCGGAATCGATTGGCCGGCAACACAATCGATGGCCGAACAAGTGCTGGCCGAGCGCTTGGCGGGTTGGCAGGAGCAGTACCCGGATGTGGTGGTAACCCGTATCGTCGTGCAGGATCAGCCGGCGCGCCAGCTCGTCGACAAGTCCGGACAAGCCCAGCTGGTGGTGGTCGGCAGCCGGGGCCGCGGCGGGTTCGCCGGAATGTCGGTGGGCTCCGTCGGTGAAGCGGTCGCGCAGCTGGCACAGGTACCGGTGATCGTGGCACGCGAATCACCGGATTAGATTCGGTTGGTCAATTCACGCCGGCGGGATGAGAAAGCCTCAATCAGCGCCATTACCCAGGACATGTTCACCATCGCCGAATTCCCGATACACATCAAGCTGGAATACACGATCTGCCTGCTCTACATCCCCTTCGTCGGGTGTGTACTGCCCATCTCGATCACAATTCCGGTAAGCACCCAACACGTCGGTCCCATCACGGTCGGTTCTGACGTGCTCATGCCCGAAACCCAGATCGACACGGTCATCTCGCTACCCGTCGACATCTCCGGTTCCGGCAGGATAGGCCCCTTCACCAACGGCTTCAGTTGGCAGCAAAGCTCGGGGTTCTTCAACACCACCAGCGCACCCTCATCGGGCTTCTTCAACTCCGGCGGCGGCGGCGCATCGGGGCCGTATCGGACATCGGAAACGCCTTCACCCAGAATTCGGGTTGGTTCAACGGCGGCGGCGCGGGGCTTTCGGGCCTGCAAAAAAAACTTCGGCACCCTGGAATCGGGTTGGGCGAACCTGGGCAACTCGCTGTCCGGCTTCTACAACACCAGCGTCTTGGACCTGATGACGCAGGCATTCCTCTCCGGCGTCGGGAACATCGGCAGCCAACTCTCCGGCATCCTCACCCACAACAGCACGCCGTAATTCCCCTGCCCCGCGGACTCCCGCGCAGCGGGACGTGCGCGGGGCGGCCAGATCGGCCGCGGGCTCAGTCGCGGACCACCAGCACCGAGCATTCCGGGTGCCGGAAAACGGGATGTCCCGACGGGCCAACCAGCCGCGCCAGCTGATCAGCCTCGGCCGCTCCGATCACGGCGAGCAGTACCCGCTCGCGGTGCTCGGCCAGGAAGCGAGCGATGCCCGCTTTGGTGGTGACCGGGTAGACCCGCACGTCGGGATGGCGCTGGTGCCAATCGTGCACCCGGCGTTCGAAGTCGCCGTCCGGGGTTTCGGTGAGTTCCTCCGGCCGCCCACCAAGCGCGAGTATGGGCGCTTGCCGCAGCATCGCTTCCCGGGCCGCATGCTCGACGACTGCGTCGTTGTCGGGCGCGTCGGTCATGCGCACCACAATCCAGTTGATACCCGACGGCGGCTGATCCGCATCCGAGCGGATCACCGCGACCGGGCAGTGCGCTTTTTCGGCGAGCTCGGTTGCCGTCGAACCCAGAATCGAGCGAGCGTAGCGCCGCATCCCGGTGGATCCGACACAGACCAGTTCGGCATCGCGGGAGGCCTCGACGAGAACCGCGCCGGCCGGCCCGCGCGGGGTGTCGGTCTCTACCTTGACCTGTTTCCCGGTGGCCGCTACCGCGACTTGCGCTGCCCGCAACGACGTTTCGGCATGCCGCAGGTCACGTTCGTAGTCTTCCGGGGAGGGATGAGTGGTCTTGATGACCGAGATCAGGCGTAGCGGTACGGCTGCGCTGAGGGCCTCGTCGGCACCCCATAGTGCGGCCGTGATCGCCGCGGGCGAACCATCGACCCCGACAACGACCGGTTTCATGTCCGCTCTCCTCTGTCTTTATCCCGGCGCCTTGTCGAATAATCCTGCGCGGCACTACTTCTCGTCACTTCTGGTCCCACTGGGGGGTGGCCGGCGCCGGCTGGGGCTGGGCGAGCCGGTAGACGTCGACAAGCCGCGCGATGTCGCTGGCCGTGACGATGCCGACCACCGCGCCGGCGTCGACGACGAGGGCACGGCTACGGGGGCCGGCCGGCGCCATCTGCTCGAGCAGCGCGCTCAGCGGCGCCCGGGGTGCCGCGGTCGGCACCTCCTGCAGTGGTACCGCAATGTCACGCACACTGGTGGTGCCGCGTCGGGCGGGTGGCAGCTCGCGCAGCTGCCTCAGCGTGACCAAACCCATGATCGATCCGTCCTGCTCGGCAACCGGGTAGGCCGAGTGGCGGTCGCCGAGCACATAACGCTGGATGAATTCCTCGACGGTGATCCATCCGGGGGCGGTATGCGGCTGGGGGGTCATCGCGTCCGCGACCGTGACGCCGGCGAAGAGCTGCCGGGTCGAAATCCGGGTTTCCTCCTCCCGAGCGGCAGCGAAGATGAACCAGCCGATGAAGGCCAACCAGACGCCGCCGACCAGGCCGCCGGCCACAAACTCGGCCAGTCCCAACGCGATCAAGACGAGCGCGACCACGCGTCCGGCCCGCGCCGCCCCGATTCCGGCGCGCACGATGTCGCCGTGACGGCGCCAGAGATAGGCCCGGACCAGCCGGCCGCCGTCCAGCGGCGCGCCCGGCAGCAGATTGAACAGGCCCAGCAGCAGATTGACCCCCGCCAGCCACCAGGCGACGCTGACCACGATCGGCGGGGTCCGGATGACGGCGAGCGCGACGGCCAGCGAGCCGAATGTCGCGGACAGCGCCAGGCTGGTGGCCGGGCCGGCGAACGCGATCCGGAACGCGGCCTTGGGTGTCCTGGCTTCACCGCCCAGCGTGGTCACCCCGCCGAACAGCCACAGGGTCACGTTCTCGACGGGTACCCCGCAGCGGCGAGCGACGATGGCGTGCGCGAGTTCATGGGCCAGCAGCGACGCCAGCAGGACTGCCGCCCCACCCGCGCCGGCGAGCCAATAGGCCACGGGCGCATAACCTTTGACCGCACCGGGCAATGTGGTGGCCAGACTCCAGGTGAACAACCACAGAATGACCAGCACGCTCCAGTGGACCTTCACCGAAAACCCGGCGATCCGTCCCAGCGGGATCTCGTCGTGCACGTCGATAACCTCCGAAACTGGCGGACCAGGCCCGGGCCGCCGACGTCGCTAGCTGGTGATGGCCATCGGCGCGCAGATCGCCTTGACGAACTGCGCGATGGAGTGCTCGGGGAGGTGCCGGGCGATGTCCGCTTCGGAGACGATGCCCACCAGGCGGTGCTCTTCTACGACCGGAAGACGGCGGACCTGATGCTCTTCCATGACGTTGAGCATCTCCGAGATGCTTGCGTTCACGTCGACGTAGTAAATGTGATCGTGCACCAGCTGCCCAGCGGTAGTAGTGTTCGGATCCAGCCCCGTCGCAATGCCTTTGATCACGATGTCGCGATCGGTGAGCATTCCATGGAGCCGGTCGTCGTCTCCACAGATTGGCAGCGCGCCGATGTCGTGCTCACGCATGTGTTGGGCAGCAGCACTTAACGTCTCATGCTCACCGATGCATGTCACGCCAGCGTTCATGATGTCGCGCGCGGTGGTCATCGCATCCTCCTCTAGTTCGATTCACCTACTACCGAACGTAAGGCGACGCCGCGGCGGACACTAGGGTCGTTTGACCTTCTGGTCGCGGATCAATGGCCTCGTGCGACGACGGGAAAATCTCGTTGCCCGTCGACGCGTCGAGTGGGGACTTCGGGCCCTACCGGGCCACCGGCTCGCATGGTCGGATGGACTGCGTCACCGTATCGGGACTATGGCACAAAGGAGAAGATAATGACCACTCTTCCTGTAAAGCGAGAACAACATTCGTTGTTCCCCGAATTCTCGGATCTGTTTACGGCGTTCCCCTCGTTCGCCGGGCTTCGCCCGATGTTCGATACCCGGCTGATGCGCCTGGAAGATGAGATGACCGAAGGTCGCTACCAAGTGCGCGCCGAGATGCCTGGCATCGACCCGGCCAAGGATGTGGATATCACGGTCCGCAACGGGCAGCTCACCATCAAAGCCGAACGCACGGAGAAAAAGGAATTCGATGGCCGGTCGGAGTTCTCCTACGGCTCGTTCGTTCGCACCGTCTCACTACCGGAGGGTGCCGACGAGGACGACATCACGGCCACTTACGACAAGGGCATCTTGACTGTCTCCGTGCGGGTTTCAGAGCCCACCAAGCCTGAAAAGCACATCCAGGTAGCCACCAATTAGCCAAACGTTACGGGCCCGGGCATCCTGTGCCCGGGCCCGTAACAGCGCTTTGGCGATGTCACACCGGGTATCCGCAGCCGATCTCAGCAACCGGGCGCGGTGGGTTGCGGCAGCGGCAGCCGCTCAACCCGGTGCTTGATACCGAGCAGCAATCCTCGGGCGCCCAGCGAGATCAACGGCCTGGCCAGTTCCAGGACAAACACTTCGCCGGGGCGGCGCAGCGCAATCCGGGCGCGGGTGAGGAGCCGGACGCGATCCTCCCCGTGCGGCTGCAGGTGGAAAGACCACACCGCATTCCAGCGCAGGTCCGGTCGCGTCGCATTGAGCACGAGGTATTTGTCGGGCACGATTTCGGCGACACGCAACGTCACCCCGTCGGGCAGGCCCATCCAGCCTTCGGGAGCCAGCCGCACCACATCGCCCACCGCGAGCTGCTGCCATTCCGGGTGGACTCGATCGGCGTCGTTGTGGCGAAGCCCGGCTAGGTTTTTCAGTCTTTCACCACCGTAGAAGCCACCACGGTCCTGACCCATTTGCACCAACCACGGCCACACGGCAGCTGCCGGGGCGTCGATGTTCAACGCTTCGGTCGTTTGGGTGGCCGGGTCGCTGACCAAGGTGTCGCCGGGCAGCAGCATCCGGGCTTCCTGCTTGGTGGTACCCCAGTTGCGGTAATACCGCCGCGCGGCGTACAGCACTGCCAGCGAGGCCCCGGCCCCGGCAATCCGTTTCATCGTCTTGGCCATAGCGCCAGTCTGCGACCCGCCACGGGCAGTTCACCAGGGTCTATGGTCCTCGCCGCACAAGCTGACATACCGGACAGGTGACTTTAGACCCTATTCCGCAACATGAGTGTGACGAAATGATGACCTGGTCCACGTAACTTGGCTGCGGTTGTGGCTCAGCAAGGATTAGGACGGCTATGCGTGGCGACCCACCATTATTGACCGATTCCGACGTCGATGGTCTCGCCTGGGAATTCCTGCGCTCACGCTACGTAGACACCATCTACGCCGGCTGGTCACCCGATCGGCGCCTGGACACTTTCCTGCGACGGCGCGGCCTCGGCCGGGTTGCCGATGACGGCGATCTGTCTAACATCGTTCTGGACCGCATCATGAGGTACGTGGGCATCGTGCCTCGTGAGTTGTCCGACATGGCGGACGAGTCGCCGGTCCCGATTCACTGAGCTCACCGTTTCGCCGGAGCGACTGGCGATAATCCGGCCAGCTTGGGAAGTCTGGCACTAGTCCTTGGTGACTAACGGCACTATTGCCCCCGGTGCCCTACCACGGATAGTGATGCCGATCGACGGGGATCGGAGGTGGCTGGCGGTGGAACAGCTGACGACCATGGCGGCCAGTTTCCTGGAGGCAGAAGACGCCGACAGGCACGTGAGCCTAGCCATCGGCGCGCTGGCTGTCATCGACGGACCCAGCCCCGGGCGAGACGAGCTCGTCGAGACGCTCTCGGAGCGGATGCGAACCATCCCCCGGTTGACGCAGTTGGTGCACAAGCATCCGTTGGAACTCGCGGCGCCGGAATGGGTTGACGACGCCAACTTCGACATCACCCACCATGTGCGGTGGGCGGCATTGCCGCGGCCCGGCGATGATGCCGCCTTGTTCCGGACCATCGCCGATCTCATGGAGCGCCGGCTCGATCGCGACCACCCCTTGTGGGAGTGCTGGATCATCGAAGGCCTGCCGGAACGGCGGTGGGCGGCGCTGATAAAAATCCACCATTGCATTGCCGACGGGATTGCCGCGATGCGGATGTTGGCCAACATCGCCGATACGGGTCCGACCGCGACGTTCGCCACCGACATCCGGGCCGCCAAAGAGGCGCCGGTGTCGATGGGCAACCCGGCCGGGCTCAGCCTCAACCCGCTGAGCTGGGCCGGCGGACTGTGGCGCGCATCGGTGGCCACTACCGGCGCAGCCGCGCACACCGCCAAAGGAGCAGCCCAATTCGTTGCCGGCTTACTCGCTCCCGCCGCAGACTCGTCGCTGCGCGGCTCGGTGACGAACATGCGCCGTTACAGCGCGGCGCGGGTGTCGCTCAAAGATGTCGAAACGGTGTGCGAGGTCTTCGGCGTCACACTCAACGACGTGGCGCTGGCCGCCATCACCGATAGCTATCGTGCGGTCCTGCTGCATCGCGGTGAGAAGCCGCGGCGCAACTCGCTGCGCACGCTGATCCCGGTATCGGTGCGCTCGCCGGATGCCATGGACCGCACCGATATTCGCGTGTCGGCAATGCTGCCGTCGTTGCCGGTGGAGCAGGACGACCCGGTGAAGCGGTTACGGTCGGTGCACACCCGGTTGGACAGGCTGAAAGGCAGCGGTGAGCGCCAGGCGGCGAGCGCCTTTGTCGCGCTGGCCAACTTCGTGCCGTTCGTGTTGAGCGCGTGGACGGTTCGGCTACTGGCGCGGCTGCCGCAGCGCAGCGTCGTCACACTGGCGACCAATGTGCCGGGCCCCCGTCAGCGGCTGCAGGTCCTGGGTCGCCCGGTCGAAGAGCTGCTGCCGGTGCCGCCGATCGCGATGCACCTGCGCACCGTCATCGGCATGCTCACCTATGTCGACACAGTAGTGTTCGGCATCACCGCCGACTACGACGCCACGCCCGACGTCGACGAACTCGCCCGCGGCATCGAACTCGGCGTCGCCCGTCTGCTGGCCCGCGCCCTGGCCCGCAAACAGACCCGCACGAAGCAAAGCCGGCGGCCTTCCCGGTTGGCCACCTGAGTTCCGGAGGCAGCTGTGCGTGATTTCGCTTCCGATATCTAGCCCCAACGCAGGCTCGGCTTAGTCGAGGAAGGAGCCCTCATGTCCGACCAGGAACTATTGCGTCAAACCACTCCGTATCCGCTGCCGCACCCGTTGCGCACCGTGCGGTTCTGGTTGGCCCCGGTCGTCGTCACGCTCGCCGTATTGGCGGGACTGTCATGGCTGTTCTTCGGCAGCAGCCTGAACCCGAAGAAAAACTTCCACAACTTCCCGATCGCGATCGTCAACGAGGACACGGGAAGCGCCAAGGCGGGCGCCAAGATCACCGATGCACTCAAGACCAAACTCGAGGAAGGGCATAAGTTCGATATCCGGTTGCTGACCCCCGAGGAGGCGAATCATCAGTTCGACACCGGCAAGATCTACGGCGCGTTGGTGATACCGCCGGACTTCTCCGACAAACTGCTGGGGTTGTTGCAAACCGTGTCGAAGCCGGGCGAGGTGACCAAGCCGGTCATCACGATCGAAACCAATCCGCGGGCCAGCGCGATGGGTGCGGGCATCGCCGAAAGTGTGCTGAAAAAGGCGATGGTTGACTACAACACCAAGGCCGGCAAGAAGCTCACGGATGCGGCGGCTGCGTCCGGTGGCGAGCAGCTGAGCGCCGGTGCCGCATGGGTGCTCGCCAATCCCCTCGACGTTCGGGTCGAGCCGCGCAACGAGCTGCCTGACGGCACCGGGCTCGGACTGTCCAGTTACTTCTACACCCTGATGTTGCTGATCGGCGGCGTCACCGGCGCCCTGGTGGTGAGCATGCTGGTCGAGGCGATGCTCGGCTATTCGCCGGCCGAATTCGGACCGATGTACCGGTTGGCCGATCGGGTCCGGGTGTCGTGGTTCCGCACGCTGCTGCTCAAGTGGATGTTGGTGGCGGTGGTGTCGTTGTTCTCTTCAGCGGTCTACCTCTGGGTGGCGAAGGCCTTCGGGATGCCGGTGCCGCACCCATGGGCGCTGTGGCTCTTCGGTGTCTTCATCATGTTGACCGTGGGGGTCGCCTCCACGAGCTTCATCACGGCATTGGGCACGCTCGGCATTCTGACCGCCCTGTTCATCTTCAACTTCCTGGGCCTGCCATCCACCGGCGCCACGATTCCGCTCGAGGCGGAGCCGAAGATCTTCAGCTGGCTGGCCAATTTCGAGCCGATGCGCCAGGTGTTCATCGGCACCCGGGCGCTGCTGTACTTCGACGGCCGCCTCGACGCGGGGCTCGGCCGCTCCCTGACGGTGGCGACGATCGGGCTCGCGATCGGTCTGGTCTTCGGCGCCGTGCTGACCTGGATATACGACCGCAAGGGCATCCACCGCATCGCGGCGGTGCCAACGCCCGCCCCGGCCGCAACGCCGGCTCCTGAATCCAGCTCCGCGGAACCGGCAATGGCTCATACCACCTCCGCCGGTTCGGCGGAGGCCGCACCTGAGTCATCCGAGGGGCATGGCAAACACGAAGCGACATAACACAACTCAATGCGATCGGGCGGCCGTGCCGCGAGTGCTCGGTACGGATTCGATGTCACGCGGCGGCTTGACGGCTCAGTCCGGTTCTTGCGCAGGTAGATACCGTTCCTCCACCGCTTGGGCGAGGTTGTGACGGATGCGTTCCAGGTCGGCGGCGCGATTGGCCTGTAGCTCGTCCTCCCATGCGGCCACCTGCGTGGCGAGGTCTTTGTCTGCGATCGTGCCTTCGAGCCACCGGGAAAAGTCGCCGCGCTCGAGATGGTATTCGAGTGTTTGTTGGTCGAGATGTCTTACCGCAGTGCCGAAATCACGCATTGTCGCGGCCGGGGCAATGGCTTGGCGAGCGGTGGTGTGGAAGTAGAAGCGCCGGTCATGGGGCAGGCCGATATCGGCATACTTGTGCCAGTGCCGTACGTGGGCAGTCGCACGATGTGCGATGGCGAACTGGCGCGCCGGCTGGGAGCCGATGCGTATGGTAGCTCGCCGCGGAGAAGCGATGTCTGATGCAGTGTCGGCGCCGGTCAGCGTCAGCACCACGTCGCTGGTATCGATCTCGTGCGCGGGAAGCGATGCCGGGGCAAATGAAGACAACACATAGCCGCCTCGCGGTGCCCAGTGCGCGTGCTCATCGACGCCGAGCAAGTGGGCCTCGTCATAGATCACCCAATGTGGATATCCGTATTGCTGTCGGTGTGCCTCGGCAGCCGACCGTAATCGATACATGTAGTCGACCTTGGTTGGCTCGCACAATGCCGACATGTCCACCACCATGCTGGAGTTCGGCTGCAGCATGGTGAGCAGTTCGGCCGGCTCAGGAAGGTGGTGGCCACCGTCGAACAGCTGCACCCTGTTGAGCTGCTGTAACTGCACGTGGTCGCCTTCGGGATCGAGGACAAGGACGCAGTAGTTGGCCAGAATCCATTGCTCTGCCATCAAACCGACGACATAGCTCTTTCCCGTCGCGGCAGGTCCGGTAACCAATATCCGGCCCTGGCTTCCCGGTATCCGGGTCGGGGTTGCGTCGTCGAAGGTTCCAATGTTGACCCACCGGCGGGGTGGACACCAGCGTTGTACCCCGGTGAGATACGGGCCGGTCAACAGCTCGGACACGCCGGCTCCGTCCGATTTGTCCAGAACTAGGTCGGCACTTCGCCGAACTGACGCAACGGCATCGGCCACAGCTGCGCCGATCTCGGCAATACCGAATAACGACAAGTCGTTCTCGGCGTCTCCCACGGCCACGGTGTTGTGCGGGGAAAGTTTCATCTCGTCCAGGATTGTCGCCAGCCCGGTCGCTTTGGTGGTACCTGCCGGCAGCACCATGAGGGCACCGCGGTTGTGAGCGATCTGGTAGTCCAACCCAAGCTCGCCGATCAGCTCGATCATGGTCGCGGCGTGCTCACCGTCAGCGGCCACCAGCACCGCACCGCGGCGGTACGGGACTTTGCGGTCAACGAGTGCCTGCCGAAGGCCGCCGTCCACCGGAGGTGTCAGTGCGCGGGACTGGCCGTTGATGACGATCACCGCGCCGTTTTCGAGCACCATCGCGTCCACGTGGTTGGCTATCTGTGGGAATTCGGCCTGCAATTCGGTTCCGATTCGGCCGGAGACAAGCACAATCGCAAGGCCATTTCGCCTGGCATGCTCGATTGCCTCCATGGTATGTACCGCTATGGTGCCGCCTGATGTAAGGGTGCCGTCGAAGTCGAGGGCGACCACCTTGAAAAACGTCACAGTCTGTCCGATCTTTGCTCACGCCAGTTTTCGCGCGTAGCCGATTTGGCGGCGCCGACGTGTCTGCCATTCAGTTTCGCGTGGCGGCCATTGCCTCCCAGTTCACGCATGTGGTGGCCTGCGGCGCTGAGGATTTCACGTTCGCCAAGTCAGCTGGCCCCTTACATATGACGTCTTGTTTTGCCGGCCCTTGGCGATCTCTCGCCGGTCGATTCCCAGACACTGCTGAACCTATGGCCCATGACACGTATTCCTGTAGGGTCGTTGGACCTTGGTTTACCGTCACGTCGTCGGCAGACCATTGATCTCTCGACCTAATGTCGATGCGCCGGTGCGCGGCCCGGAATACACAACACGACGAACGACACCTGCCGTAGGCACAACACCGCAATCAGCCCGCCGCCATCCGCTCACGTGACATCTGCCGCAACGATCGACCACGATGACAGCGCGCCCGATTTCCGCCAAGACCAACACGGCCAAACGGCGTAGCATTCCTACCGACGGCAAGCCAAATAGGCAAGCCGGCAAAGTCGACACCGCCGTGTGGCAGTGCCTCAACAGATAAGGAGGCACGTTTGGACAGGCGCCGCCTGGTGGGTGAGCACAGCAAGTCGACCGTTACCCGTCTCGACACCGTTACCCGTCTCGACAATGGAGACCTAGCACGCCAGGTTCGTCGGCAGCGCGAAGAGCTGCTCGCGGCCCGCAAGCAGATGCGGCTGCTGTTGCGAGCGATCGTCGAGATGAGTTCTGATCTCGACCTCGATGCAACGCTGCATCGGATCGTCACTGCGGCGATGGACCTGACCGGCTCAAGGTACGGCGCCATAGCTGTGCATGATCACGACGATCAACTCGTCTCGTTCGTCCATGCTGGGATGGATGCAGACACCGTCCACGACATCGGACAACTGCCGTCGGGCAAGGGTGTTCTCGGTGTAGCGCTCAAGCCGACCGAAGCGCTGTGGTTAAACGATCTGAGCACGCACCCGGCCGCACTCGGTTTCCCGGCGCACCATCCGCCGATGCGGGCCCTCCTCGGCGTGCCCATCACCATCCGCGGTGAGGTATTCGGCAACTTATATGTCGCCAACGACGGCCTCGGGAACGCCTTCACCGAATCCGACGAGATCGCGGCGCGCGCCTTGGCGTCGGCGGCGGCGGTGGCCATTGACAGCGCGCAACTCCTTGATCGAGCGCGCGCTTCAGCGGCGTGGATTACGGCCAGTCGCGAGATCACGACTGCGCTGCTTTCGGATGCATGTCCGGCGTCGAGTGCGCTACAGCTCATCGCCGAACGCGCGATGGAGCTGGCGCAGGCTGAGCAAGCGATCGTACTGCTTCCCGCCAATGGACCCGCTGACGAAATCGACACGTTGGTGGTGTCCACCGCGGTGGGTGCACGCGCCGGCGAGGTGCTCGGCCAGCATGTGCCGGTGGACGGCTCCACCGACGGCATTGTGCTTCGTTCTGGCACACCGGTGATCACCCCGTCGTTCCTTAATCCGATTCCGGCGTTCACCGATACCGGGCAACGCCCGGCGATTCTCATGCCGCTGCGCGCCCACGACTCCCTCATCGGGGTGCTCGGCGTGGCCCGCGGCAAAGATGCGCCGCCGTTCGACAAGGACTGTCTCGACCCCGTCGGCGACTTCGCCGACCAGGCCGCAATGGCGTTGACGCTGGCAACGGATCGCAACCGCGAACGGAAGCTCGGCATTCTCGCCGACCGCGAGCGCATAGCTCATGGCTTGCACGACCACGTCATCCAGCGCCTGTTCGCAGCCGGCTTGGATTTGCACAGCGCAATCGCGCGGTCCCGCTCGCCAGAGATGACCAATCGCCTCACCGAAATCCTCGACCACCTGCAAAGCACCATCGAAGACATCCGTACGACAATCTTCGACCTGCATTCAGACGCTGGTTCTGACGGAACGTTTCTGCGCCGGGTTCAGCGACTGGTGGCTGAACTGACCGACAACCGCCCCGTCGCCACCACGCTGCGCACAATCGGCCAGCTGACCATGGTCGGCAGCGGGCTGGCCGAGCATGCCGAAGCGGTCATCACTGAAGCCATCAGTAATGCCGTGCGCCACTCCGGCGCCTCCCGGCTGACCGTCGCGATCACCGTCGCGGACGCGTTCACCATCGACATCGTGGATAACGGCGAAGGCATCCCAGCACAAAACCAGCGGCGCAGCGGACTAGCCAACATAACGCAACGGGCAGAACAACTCGGCGGCACCTGCGTTATCAGCTCACCGCCCGACGGGGGCACTCATGTGCGTTGGATCGTGCCGCTTTCCAGCCCCTAGGCATTGCCGGTCTCATCGCCCGTGACTGTGTGCTGGGCCTAGCTTGTCGCATGTAAGCGGGGCAAACGGTATGATCGGTTACGCCGAAAACCTATGTGGCAGAAGTGCTGCGGCCAAGACGCCCGGAGTCAGCCTGCGGGCCTCCTAGTTCCTCAAATAAGCGAGTCGGCGCGTGGGCGAGCTTCTCCTCGGGCAGACCGTTAAGCTGCAATGTGTTCGAGGCATTCGCCTCGCGGGTGAGGAAGCCGGTGAGTTCTCCGATCGAACTCATCAACGGAGCCGGGAACACGACAGTGGTGTTTTTCTCCACACCAAGTTCCGCCAGGGTCTGCAAGTTTCGCAGCTGCAAGGCCAGCGGGTGCTGCATCATGGTGTCGGACGCGTCGCCGAGGGCCGCCGCGGCGCGGGCTTCGCCTTCTGCGGCAATGATTTTGGCTCGCTTCTCCCGCTCTGCCTCGGCCTCGCGGGCCATGGCGCGCTTCATGCTGTCCGGCAGTTGGATGTCCTTGAGCTCGACCAGGGTTACCTCCACTCCCCAATCGACGGTGGTGGTGTCGAGGATTTGGCGGATGCTGCCGTTGATCTTCTCCGTTTGGGCGAGCACCTCGTCGAGGGAATGTTGCCCAACGACATTGCGCAGGGTGGTCTGTGCGATCTGATTGATGGCGGCGTTGACGTTTTCGATAACAACGACGGATTTGCGCGCGTCTACGACACGGAAGTAGGCAACCGCGGCAATGTCGACGCTGACATTGTCACGGGTGATAATGCCCTGCGACTGGATGGGCATGGTAACGATCCGCATCGAAACCCGCCACAGGCGGTCGATAATCGGCACGATCAATCGCAGCCCGGGTTCGCGCACCCCAACTACCCGGCCCAACCGAAAGTGCACGCCGCGCTGATACTGCTGCACGACCCTGATCGACGCCGCCAGCAGCACCACCAGGACAAGCCCGAAAACCAAGGAAACCGTTCCATTTTGGGTCATCACAACTACCTCAATTCGTTCCCCCGCAGCATCCATCGACCAGATGCTTGCCATCAACGCTAGAGCCGACGTCGCCGCCGGTCAGCGGCCAGAAGTCCGCTGTTCCCCGGCGAAGGTCCCTTCCTCGTGGTGCACTCGGCGCCTGATTACATGGACACCGCCGTGGCTGCGCGCGGGACAACCCAGCCCGGTTGGGGTGCATGGGCCTTTCGCCCCTATCGCGGGCAGCGTTTAGGCGATCGAATCAAATGAGGTCGTCTCACCCGATGAGAGACAATGGCACGAAAGATGGAGCCATGAGCAGTTCACAACCGATCCCGGCCGGGACGCGCATGTTTGCCCGCGTGATCGGTCCCTTTCTCGTTCTCGTGACGATCACGGCGATCGCACGGACCTCGGAAATGCGAACGCTGCTGACGGAGTTCCGGGCCAACTTTGTGTGGCCCTGGGTTTCTGGCGCGTTCACTTTGCTGATCGGGCTGATCGTCGTCGCGCTGCACCGGCACTGGCGGGGAGCCCCCGCGATCATCGTGTCAGCGGTCGGATGGATGACCACGCTCAAGGGATTCTTCCTGATGGCCTTCCCCCAAACCTACCTGGGGTTTGCCAGCGACGCGATCGAAGCGCTGGCCTGGTGGCGGGGCACGTTCATCGTCATGGCGCTGGCCGGGCTATATCTAGCCTTGGTCGGATGGGCTCCCACGCCGCATCAGACCACGCCTCAACCGGCAAGCCCTACTACGGACCTGCCGCGCGCCGCCTGATCAAATCCGCACGCCTAAAGCAGCTTCCAGCTCAGTCAGGCATTGCTCGGTCAGCGGTATCAACGTCTCGATGTCGGGCACGATTTCGCGGCCCGCGACGTAGCCGAACCCGACCTGGTCGGCGTAGGAGCACGTCGTCACGTTAAGCGCCTGCCCGTCGTAGACGGTGGACACCGGATATATCTCATCGACATGCGCGCCGTTCCAATATCTTTCGGCGCGAGGGCCGGGAACATGCGAAATCGGAACGTTGTATCCGGTGCGGATCTTGGGCGAAAACGGCAGCAGCGGAAAAACTACCGTGGCGGCGATACTTCCAGCGACCGTCAGCAACGATGCCGCCGATCCGCGCTTGCCCACCCACTGTTTTCCCTCCGACATCGACCGGTGAATCAGGTCCAACCGTCCCACCGGATCATCGATGTTGGTGCCCAACGGGCACAACCAAAGACCGAACATATTGCCATGCTCGTCGTCAGCCCCGGCGTGCTCATGACCACGCACCGTGATCGGGCAGGCCGCCACCAGCGACTGGTTGGGCAGTTCGCCGCGGTCCAGCAACCAGCGGCGCAGCGCGCCCGCCACCATGGCGGTCACCACGTCGTTGCCGGTGACACCGGCGGCATGTTGAACCGCCTGAATGCGAGTCTTCGGCCAGCTGCCCGCAGCGACGGCCCGCTCGGGCCCGAGACGACCGTTGAATCGCGTGTAGGGAGCGCCAAAAGGCAGCACGGTCGTATGGCCGATCAAACTGTCGAGTACGGTGGATATCTCGCCGGTGACAACATGATTGATCAGCCCTACACCCGACGCGGCGGCGCCGGCCAGCGTCCGCAACGGCGCCACCAGACGAGGTAACAGACCAGTCGACGTCGACGACGGCGCGCGTTCCCGGTGGCGCTCGGCGTAGAAGGGTGGCATCGATCGCCGGTCCGCATCGGTGCTCAGCGCCTCGGCAATCATCTTCAACCCGGCCACGCCGTCGATGACGGTGTGATGCACCTTGATATAAAACGCGAATCGGCCACCCGCGAGCCCATCGATCAGATAGGACGTCCACATCGGGCGGGACCGATCGAGGCGCTCGGCATCCAGCTCGGCGATCAGCCGCCAGAATCCGGAACCGTCACCGGAAACCGTACGCCGCTGGCAGTGTTGCCCGATGTCAACGGTGTCGGCGTCACGCCAGACCCAGATGCCCCCGGTGTCCACACCCTGATGCGGATATCGCCGCAGCCTGGGGTCGATCGGATCGTTGCCCGCCTGCGTTTCTCGATACAGCTCGTCGACGTATTCGGGACCCGCATCCGGCGGTGGTGACAAGATCAGCACAGCGCCGACATGCATTGGGTTGGACAACATTTCCGCGGTCATCATCGCCGCGTCCAGCGGATCCAGAGGATTCATTTCGCCCTCCACAACTAGGCGGGGCGGTCGCGCTCCGCCGCCGGGCGGTCCAGGAGCCCTGATTGCTGCAGTGCCTCCTCGACAAACCGCTGCACAGGCCGGGACCGGAAGAAGCCCGCGTGACCACCGGGGTACCAAACGATTTCGGGTTTACCCCAGTGCTCCCAGAGGCGGGTCACCTGCTCGCGTGGATGCACGAGCTGGTCAGCGACACCGGCGTAGATGAAACGGCCGGCCATGGGCACCAGCGGGGTAAGCGAAAGAGGCGAAATCATCCGGCCGATCGGCTCGGCCATCCTCACCGTGTCGCGGCGTGGGTCGTCGCGATTCAGGCCGGAGTGGCGGCCGAGCAGCTCAACCAAATCAGCGACCGGAACACCGAGAATTGCGCAGGTGAGGCCCTCTTCGAGGCTGGCCACCAAGGACGCCAGGTAGCCGCCGAGCGACAGACCGTTCAACCCGATCAGCGATTCCGGCTCCTGCAACCGGATCCAGGACAACAGCCGCCGGATGTCCCAGACCCCCTGAGCCGTTGCGTGGACGTTATCGAGAATATCCTCTCCGGGAAATACCGCGCCTTTCGGCAGGCCGCGCGCCCGCGGGCCGTGCATGGGAAGTACCGGCATGACGATGTTCAGGCCCAGCTCGTCGTGCAGTTTCCAGGACCGAAACAGCGCAAGATCGAGCGGGGCGCGCCCCATCTCGGTGCCGTGCACACACACCAGCCAAGGGCGCGGTTCGGAGTGGCGCAGCAACAGCGCGTACTCGCGGTTGTTCGCGGTGTATCCCAGCCATCGTTCGGCACCCGGTTCGCCTGGGTGCGGCGCATAGCCGCTGCCGAATTGCAGGCGATAAAAGGTACGTCGGCGGTCCTTGACCTTTCGGACCGTGATGTCTGCGAGCGGCGGTGGATCGGCAAAAAACCCCCGCGGCCACCCCAGCCATCCCCGGTTCCCGTAGAACTCCAAGCCCGCGGCCACTTCATCGCGGATTCGCTCGAACACTTCTCGGTCGCTGATCGGGCGTCGCGCTTTGAGGCCCATCAGGACGATCTCGTCACGAAACGCCTGGGCCGCCAACGCAATAGTGGGCCGTGCGATCGGCAGCTCGCCGGGGCTGTGATCGAGATAGTCACGCCACGATTGGGCAAAATAGCGGCCGGTGTGCAGGAATGGCTTGACCACGTTGCCCAAACCACCGATGACTGGCGGGCTCAGCTGCCGTGAACCCGGGTGATCACGGACGTCGTCACCCGCCGAAGTTGCCATGGCGGCAAAGCTAACAGCCCACGCCGTAACACGTTAGGGTCTTACGTCCCGCCGAAAGTCACTGGATGGGACAAATGTTCATGCTACGTAGGGACTTTAGTCACTCGTGCCGGTGACTCGACGGTCGTAACTTCATCAGCGTCGGCAACTGCCGAAGTTTGCGAGCACGCCGATCGAGTAGGAGTTGAAATCATGACAGAGACGCCACAGAAGGCCGAGCCACGCTGGGCCGAGCTTTCCGACGAGGTGCTCGAATCGGTTGAAACCGGCCGTAAAAAAGCCATCGAGGCCGTCCGCAAGTTCGTCGATCAGATCGATTCCGTGCTCCCCGACGAGTCACGACGCAAGACCGTTGTCGACGCTGCCCTGGACTTGGCCGATGATTTGGTCACCGCACGGATGGAGTTCTTCCGCAGCGTGGTGCGAAGCGCCGGCCAGGCGGCAAGCAAAACACGCTGAACTGAACCACCGAAACCGCCGCAACGTCAATGTGCGTTGCGGGTTTGCTTCGGATTGTCTTCTCTGGCAAGGGTAAACTCTTACTCCGGGTCATTCGACGTCGGGCTCGCCCGACATCCGCAGCACCGCCTCGCGGGCCTTGCGTTGCACGTCAACGGCCGCATCCCAGTCCGGGCCCGCCGGCCGGATCGGTGTACCGATGACGACGTCGACCGCGCCCCGGCGCGGGAAGTGGTGGCCTGGTCTCATGACCGACCGGGTCCCCCGGATGGCGACGGGAAGGGCCGGCACCCCGGCCTCGGCCGCGACGACGAATGCGCCGATGTGGAAGGGCCGCAAACCCGGGGCGCGGGCCAGCCGGCCTTCGGGGAAGATGACCAGCGATTGGCCCGCTCGCGCCCACCCGACGAGTTGGTCGGTGTCGGCCACACCCTGCTCCCGCTGTTGACGTTCGACGAACTGGGTGCCCAGCCGCCGCAGCGCAAATCCGTACAACCCCTGCTGCAACCGCTCGGCGACGACGAAGTGGAACGACGGCGGCAGCACCGAGGCGAGCACGATTCCGTCGATCCAGCTCGGATGGTTGGCCACCGCGATGCAGGTTTGGGCCGGCAGGTGATCGCGGCCGTGCACGGTGATCGCCGTTCCGGTAAGGCGGGCCAGCAGCCGGATCGATCGCCGAACCGCCCACCAGCGCCATCGCTCCCGCGGCAACAGCATGAGCAAAACCACCAACGCCAGCCCCAGGACCAGGTACACCGCCCAGGTGTAGGCCGCGAATGCGACGGCGGACGCCGCGCGGCCGGTGCGGCGCATCGACGGGGCCGCGCCGCGCAACCGGAGCCGCACCAACTCCCACCACACCGCATGTGGCCGGGCGCCGATTCTTCCCGCCTCGTAGAGTTGCCGGCTGGCGGCCCGCCGGATCTTGCCGCTCGAAGTCTTCAACACCGCGCGCGGCGGCGCCAGCACCACGTCGTCCGGCGGTACACCCAGCAAATCAACTGTGGTGGAGGCGATTTCGGAGCGCAGCGCGGCGCGGGCGGCGTCTTCGGTCAGCCGGGTCTCGGCCATCACGACGAGTCGCTCGGCGCCCCCCGACCGATCGGCGGAGGCGAACACCGCCACACAACCCTTGCGAACCCCGGTGAGGTTGCCGATGGCCTCTTCGAGCTCGGCCGGATGCAGGTTGCGGCCGGCCCGGATGATCAGATCCTTGACCCGGCCGGTGACGTAGAGGTCGGCGTCAGCCATGTAGCCCAGGTCGCCGGTGTCGAGCCAGTCGCCGTGGAACAGCGCACGGGTGGGCGTCGGGTTGTTGAAATATCCGGCGGTCGCCGACGGACCACGGAACTCGATGCGTCCTTCGCGGCGATCGCCCAGTTCGGTGCCGGCAGTGTCGACGATGCGGATTTCGTGGCCGGGCAGCGGCTGACCGGAGGCCACGAAGCGCAGTGCGTCACGCTCGTCGGGCCGGGCCGGCGCGGCCCGCCCGGAACGCACGAACTCGTCGCGGCGGATCCGGTCGATCAGCGGACCCCGGCCCAGCGGCGGGAAGGCCAGGCCCACCGAGGATTCGGCCAGGCCGTACACCGGGGTCATCGCGTCTCGCCGGAAGCCGTACGCCGCGAAGCGGTCGGCGAACCGCTCGATCGTCGTGGGGCTCACCGGCTCGGCGCCGTTGTAGGCCAATCGCCACGAGCTCAGGTCGAGCCCCTCGATCTCGTCGTCGCGGACCTTGGCCAGGCACAGCTCGTAGGCGAAGTTGGGACCGGCCGACATGGTCGCCCGGTTTGCGTGGATGGCCCACAGCCATCGGGACGGACGGATGAGGAACGCCTGGGGACTCATGACCACCAGGGGCACACCGAAATACATGCACCCCAGCCACGCGCCGATCAGACCCATGTCGTGGTACAGCGGCAGCCAGCTGACGAACGTGTCCGTACCCGACGCCCCGGCGGCCTGGCCCATGGCCCGGATGTTGGCAAGCAGGTTGCGGTGCGCGAGGGCGACCCCTTTGGGCTGGCCGGTGCTGCCCGAAGTGTACTGCACCAGGGCGAGGTCGTCGGTTCTAGGCCTGGGCAGTGCGGGCCGGCCCGGTCCCAGGTTTTCGCCTGTGCCCGTGAGGGTTTCGGGTACGACGACGTGACGCAGGCTTTCGACGTTCGACCGCAACAGGTGCCCGAGCGTCACCGCCTCCGGCACGGTGACCAGCAGCGTGGCCCCGGCGTTGGTGAGGATGCCGGTGGTGCGGCGCAGATGATCGGCCAACTGGGATGGCCGGGCCGGCGGGTAGACGGGAACGGGCACCGCGCCGGCGAGGACCACACCGGCGAACGTGGTGAAGTAAGCCCGGCAGGTGGGCAACATGATGGCGACCGTCTCGCCCGGCATGACGTCGTGTGCGATCAACCCGGCCGCGACGGCGGCCGCGTCCCGGTGCAGCGTCGCATACGTCAGGTCCGTGCCGCCGCCGGAATCGTCGAGCAGCCGGATGTGCATGCGCTCCGGGGTCGCGCCGACGTGCCAGTCGAGGACATCGTTGAGGGTCGACGCCGCTTCGGGCGCCAGCCCTCCCGGTTCCGTGGCCGGAAGGGACACCATGGCGCCGCGCTCAGGGGCCAAGACGGGATGGCCGCGAGCGACCGCCACCACCAGGTCACGCGGTGTCTCGGCACGGGCCAGCAGGTCCGACGGCAGCGCCACCCCGTACTTGCCCTGGACCCGCAACAGCAGTTCGGCCAGTTCGAGGCTGCCGATACCGAGGTCGTCGAAAGTGCTGTCGAGGGTCACCGAGGGGGGCATGGCATGCGGGTGAACTTCGGCGACCAGGCCACGCACCAGTGCCAGGACGTCGCGCTCCTCGCCTGCCATCTGTCAGGACGCCGCTCTGGACCCCGCGACCCGTTCGCGAATCCGTTCCGCGAAGGCCGCGGCCCGATCCAGGTCGTGGTGGTCTGGCCGGCCCTTGTTGATCCCGCCGATGTACCCGAACGGCCCCACGGTGTCGAGGCCCCGGCAGGAGAACAATCCGATCACCTCAAAACCCTTGGCAGCAAGCTGTTTTCCCATCGGCTTGTGATAGCTGGTCAGCGGGATCTCGCGGGCGCCGCTGGTGAAGAAGGTGAACGCCGCAACGCCGTCGACCCGCGGCAGGCGACGCAAGAAACTCCGTAACCTCGGGTGCACCGCCATGTAGTAGATGCCTGATCCGAAGCCGACGAGATCGTAGTCGCCGAGTGTGTGCGGATCGACTTGCTCGGGTTCGACTACCCGCGCGTGCAGCACCTCAGCCATCCTTTCGGCGACCCGGCGGGTGTTGCCGTGCGACGTCGACACGCACACGATGAGCGATTTCATCGGCCAACTCCTTCCGATACCGAAGCCGGACAGCTCCATACTGCGCAGCCACCGCGCCGTCGGGTAGGGCGCAAAGGCCCCAGATGGCAGAGGCGTTGTACTCGCCTCAGTCGAATGCGTGGATCACCTGGTAGGCCACATTCAGGATCTGCTTGCGCAGGACCTCATCGAGGGGCAGGTCCCGGAGGGCTGGGATCTGCACCGTCGTGGTGACCACACCGGGATCCTCCCGCTCCCAACAGGGATGCAGCTTGCGCGCCAACGCGTGAACAGCTTCGTTGCCGGCTAGCACCTGGGCACAGAAGCGGTCGATGCCATCGGTGCGTGCCGCGATCGCCAGGGCGGTCAGTAGCATCGTCCCGATCCCCCGACGCTGATACGCGTCGCCGACGGTAAGCGCGACCTCGGCCAGGCCGGGGTCGTCCTTGTCCCGAACGAACCGGCCGACCGCGACGACCGGCCCGTCGGCGCCATTGGTCATGACCCAGACGAAATGATCGACATAGTCGACCTCGAACAGGTAGGCCAACCGCGCATCGTTGAGCTGGTATGACGACATGAAGCGCCGATACAGGGTTTCCCGGGAGAACGTCCCGCTGCTCTGGAACCGTTCGGCATCGCCGGGCAGGACCGGGCGCAACAGCAGATCAGGATGGTCTTCGACGGATACCGGGATCGGAGCGACGTAGGCCGCCAGCCGTTGTCGCGCGGTGCGGACCATTCGCTCGGCGACCGCCGGGATGGCCAGCATGGCCTCGAAGGCGTCGTTGTATCCCAGATAGCCGTTCACGTCGTCTTTGGCGATCACCGTCGCCGTCCTCGTCGTGTGCCGCAACAACGCGATTTCGCCGACGATCAGCCCCGCCGACAGCTCCGTCACCGAAATCTGGCCGTCCCGGTCGACGTGCCTGACCTCGACCCGGCCGTCGGTGATGATGGCAAACGACTCCGCCCGGTCACCCTGGCGCATCAAAACCTCGCCCGCCAGCGAATGCAGCGGCTTCAGGTGGTCAGCCAACCCTGTGAGCTGCTCCGTCGCGATGTCGGCGAACACCGCCACCGCTGCCAGATCCTGCGGCCGGACTGGGTTCACCCCGGCCCGCCCACGAACGAGTCCGGCGCCGCTACGCGGTGATCGGTTGCTACAGCAGTCATCTCGCTCATTTTCCTCGGGTTGCCCGACATCTCCAACATCCCCAACATCCCCAACATCCCCAACATCGAAGTACGCTACTCGCCCGGTCCAGCGGTGGCCTGGGCCGAAAGACCCTTCCGCGGGGGACTTCGGCGGGTCCGGACACCGACCAAAGCACACCGGCAACGGTGCTCTTGGCCTCTAGGGCCGGGGAGGCGCCGGTGGTCAGATCGATACTTACGAGCTGACCAACTCCGGAGAACCGGGAGACCACGATGAACGCACCGATCTGGCGGCATCACAAGGTCATGACGATCTACCAGGTGACCGACCGCCTGCACGACGGACGTACTGCCCGAGTAACCGCGAACGAGATCACGGCCACGGTAGCGGGCTGGCTGTCGGAATTGGGCGTCCAAAGCCCGTTGGTCGACGACCTGGCGTGCGCGGTGCGTACCGGTGACTGGCCGACGGCCTATGCCATCGGCGAATGCCTGTCCATTCAGGTGATTATCGCGGCCTGAACCCGGCCCGCTGACACCTGAAGGGACGATTGCCGCCGGCTGGATGACTTTGGTCCCTATACCTGTCCCGGCAACCGCACAAGCATCGGATGTGTCAAGGCACAACAGAAAAGATCGTCATGCACCACTTCGCTAGCCAATCAATGTTGATTCCTTTGGGCGAGAAGGGATTTGAGTCATGAATGCCGCACTCGCCTCGCTGGAGAAGCCCGATTTCTCCAAGATCGACAGCCGGCCGCCGTCGGTGGCGAGGATGTTCCTCGACCGGGTGGCCGCCACCCCCCACGCGGAGGCCTTCCGCTATCCACACGATCACGGCTGGGAGAGTGTCACCTGGGAGCAGGTCGGTGAGCGCGTACACCACCTCGCCGCGGGGCTGATCTCGCTCGGGATTGCCGCCGAGGACCGGGTGGCGCTTGCCAGCTCGACGCGATACGAGTGGGTGCTCACCGACTTCGCGGTGATGTGTGCCGGCGCCGCAACCACCACCGTCTACCCGACGACCATCGCCCCCGACGTCGCCTACATCGTCGCCAACTCCGGCAGCCGGATCGTGGTCGCCGAGGACCAGAAGCAGGTCGACAAGTTGCTCGCGCACCGCGCCGAACTGCCTGCGGTGAGCAAGGTCGTGATCATCGACGGCAAAGGTGACGGCGACTGGGTGATCACCCTCGCCGACCTGGAGCAGCTGGGTAAGCAACTGCTGGCCGACTCCCCCAACGCCGTCGAGGAGCGGGCGGCGGCCGTCGGTCCCGACCAGCTTGCCAGCCTGATCTACACCTCGGGCACCACCGGGCGGCCCAAGGGGGTGCGGCTGACCCACGGGGCCTGGACGTACACCGCCGCGGCCATCGACGCCCTCAACGTGCTCGGACCCGACGACCTGAACTTCCTGTGGCTGCCGCTGGCCCACGCCTTCGGCAAGGTGATGCTGGCGCTACCGCTGTCGATCGGGTTCACCACCGCCATCGACGGGCGTGTCGAGAAGATCGTCGAGAATCTCGCGGCGCTGCATCCGACCGTCATGGGTGCCGCACCCCGGATCTTCGAAAAAGCCCATGCTCGCATCGAGCAACTGGTCGCCGAGCAAAGCCGTTTCAAGAGAACGGTTTTCGGATGGTCGATGAGGGTGGGGTTGAAGGTGTCGGCGGCCCGGCAAGCAGGGCGGAAACCCTCGCCGGCCTCCGCACTGGCATACAAGCTGGCCGACCGGCTGGTGTTCTCGACCATCCGCGAGCGTTTCGGCGGCCGGATCCGGTTTTTCGTGTCCGCGGCCGCCGCCCTGGACCGCAACGTCGCGCAGTGGTTCGATGCGATCGGCATCACCGTCCTCGAGGGGTACGGGCTGACCGAGACCGCTGCCGCGTCGTTCATCAACCGCCCGCACGCGTATCGGTTCGGCACGGTGGGCTGGCCGTTCCCGGCTACCGAGGTCAAGATCGCCGGCGACGGCGAAATCTTGCTCAGGGGACCGGGTTTGATGACCTCCTACCACGATCTGCCCGAGGCGACCACCGAGGCACTCGACCCGGACGGGTGGTTCCACACCGGCGACATCGGTGAGGTCGACGCCGACGGCTACTTGCGGATCACCGACCGCAAGAAGGACATGTTCAAGACCTCCCAGGGCAAATACGTGGCGCCTTCGGCAATCGAAGTGCGGTTCAAGGGCCTGTGCCCGTATGTCGGCGAACTCATCGTCATCGGCGAGGCCAAGCCCTACTGCGTGGCACTGGTCAGCCTGGACCGTGAGGCGATCACCGATTGGGCGGCCAAACACGGTTTGGCCGGCCGATCATTCGCCGAAATCGCCGGTGACGACCGGACGCGCACCCTGATCGCGGGATACATCGACATGCTCAACGCGGAACTGAACCGCTGGGAGCAGATCAAGAAATTCACCATCCTCGACCGCGAGCTCTCCATCGAATCCGGTGACCTGACGCCGAGCATGAAGCTGCGCCGCAAGGTGGTCGTCGGCAAGTCCGCCGACCAGATAGCGGCTCTGTACCAAGACTGATCGCCGCACAGGCAACCTGCGGGTAAGTATCACGACGACATAGCGGAGAAGGTGGGCATGCGATCAGAACGCCTCCGATGGCTGGTAACCGCCGAAGGTCCAGTCGCCTCGGTGTATTTCGACGACTCCCACGACACCGCCGATGCCGCCGGGCAACTCGAGGCGAAATGGCGGGATATCCGTCGGCATCTCGAGGAGCTGGGGGCAGCCGCGGAACTCGTCGGCAAGCTCGAAGACGCGGTGCTGCACCATCGACCGGCCGTGGGCCGTCGCGGCCGCGCGGTCGTCGCCACCAGCGACCAGGTGCTGATCAACGAGCAACTCCTCAGCCCGCCCCCGACGACGGTGGTCCGCCTGTCCGATTACCCCTATCTGGTGCCGTTGATCGACCGCGAAATGCTGCGGCCCACATACGTGTTCGCCGCCGTGGACCACACCGGGGCCGACGTCCGGCTCTACCGCGGCGACACCTTCAGTTCCACCAGCATCGACGGCGGCGGCTACCCGGTCCACAAACCGGTCACCGCGGGCTGGAACGGCTACGGCGATCTGCAGCATACGACCGAGGAAGCCATCCGGATGAACTGCCGCGCCGTCGCCGACCACCTCACCCGGCTCGTCGACGACGCCGACCCCGAGGTGGTGTTCGTCTGCGGCGAGGTCCGTTCGCGCTCCGACCTGGTTTCGGCATTGCCGCAACGGGTGGCGCGGCGGGTGTCCCAATTGCATGCCGGCGCCCGCACCAGCGGCATCAGCGAGGACGAGATCCGCGACTTGACGGCAGCGGAGTTCACCCGCCGGCGATCCGCCGAGCTGACCGACGTCGCGGAACGTTTCCAGGCGCAGCTGGGACGTGCCGCGGGGCTGGCCGCCGAAGGGGTGGCCGCGGTGTGCGCGGCGCTGCGTGACGGCGACGTCGACACCCTGATCATCGGCGAACTGGGCGACACCACGGTGGTCACCGGCGCAGCGCGGACGACGGTCGCTCCCGATGCCGACGCGTTGTCCGAGCTGGGTGAGCCGGTGGCACGGGTGGTTCGGGCAGACGAAGCATTGCCGTTTGCCGCGATCGCGGTTGACGCGTCGCTGGTACGCACCGACGACCGGCTGACTCCCGCCGACGGTGTGGGCGCGCTGCTCCGATATGCCGCGACCGACAGGCTGGCCGGGCAGAGTTCGTAGGGGCGCAGGCCGCGTTCAGTTAAACCGCTCGGCAGGCTTGACGTGCTGCCGAACGCAGGTGCAATGTGATACTCGTCATATGACCACTGGTCACGCGGGGCCGGAAAGGCGGCAACTCATGAGCACGAGAGACAAGTACACGGACGTGCCCGAGCCGTACTCATGGGAGGTCCCCAGCGTCGGCGACGCACGCTTCAGCTGGGAGTACGACGAGGGGCGCGCCCGGCTCCTTTCCCTGTATCAAAAGGGAAAGGACAAGCAATGGGATGCCCAGTCGCGCATCGACTGGGCGCAAGACGTCGACCCGCGCAACCCTGTCGGATTGCCCGACGAGTTTCATCCGCTGTTCGGCAGCCCGATGTGGGACGCGGCAGATGAGGCACGGCGCGCCGAGATGCGCCAGCACTTCCAGGCCTGGCAGTTCTCGCAGTTCTTGCACGGCGAGCAGGGCGCGATGGTCTGCGCGGCCAAGATCGTCGAGGTCGTCCCAGACCTGGACGCAAAGTTCTATGCGGCCACCCAGACCATGGACGAGGCCCGGCACGTCGAGGCGTTCTCGCGGTTCCTGCAGGAGAAGGTCGACCTGGTCTACCCGATCAACAAGCACCTGACCGCGCTGCTGGAGGACACCCTGCGCGACTCCCGCTGGGACATGCCCTACCTCGGGATGCAGGTCTTGATCGAAGGGCTCGCGCTCGCCGCGTTCGGGGTGCTGCGTGACATGGCGGCGCCGGACTCGCTGGCCAAGCAGTTGCTGGCCTACGTCATGCAGGACGAGGCCCGGCATGTCGCCTTCGGAAGGATCTCGCTGAAGGACTACTACTCCGCGCTGACCGAGGCCGAGCGGGGCGAGCGCGAAGAGTTCGTCGTGGACGCCTGCTACCTGATGCGTGACCGGTTCCGCGGCGAGGAGGTTTTCGAGACCCTCGGCATGGACGTCCAGACGTGCGCCGAGTGGGTTGACACGTCACCGCTGATGATTCAGTTCCGCTCGCACCTGTTCAGCCGAATCGTGCCGATAGTCAAGGACATTGGGCTGTGGGGCGACAAGGTGCAGCAGGCCTTCCGGGACATGGGCGTCCTCGACATGGCCGGCTTCAACATCGAAGCGCTGATGAAGGCCGATGAGGATCAGGCGGAGGCGCTGGACAAGGCACACGCCGAGATGGCCGACCGAGCCCGCGAGGTGGACCAGGTGATCGCGGCGGGCGCCAGCTAGTCAGCCCGCCGCCTGAGCCGGCGCCGTCGTCGCGGCGTCGGTCGCGAAGAACCTCTGTAACGCGTCGGCGATCTGGGCACGAATCGGGGCTCCGGAGACGACCACGTCCACCATGGACAACGACAGGTGCGTGTGTCCTCGAGTCCGCACATGCCGGGTGGGAACCCCTGCTGCCGCAAGCGCTTCGGCGTACGCGTCGCCTCCATCGCGTAGCGGGTCGAACTCTGCTGAGACGACGATCGCAGGGGGCAGGCCCGACAGATCCGGCGCACGCAGCGGGGCGATCCTGGGGTCATCCCGTACGCCCGGATCGGCATAGTGGTCGAAGAACTATCGCATCAACGGGGCCGTAAGCCCGTAGCCGTCGGCGTTGTCGGAGTAGGAGCCTGAGCCTCGGGCCTGATCGGTGTCGACGACGGGCGTGATCAACGCCTGGCCGACAATCGTCGGCCAGCCCGTGTCCCTGGCTAATTGGCAGACCACGGCCGCGATGCCGGCACCGGCGCTCCACCCGCACACCGCCAGTCGTCCCGGGATGCCGCCGAGCTCTTCGGCATGCTCGGCAGCCCATCGCACGGCCGCCCAGCCGTCGTCCAGCGCGGCGGGGAAGCGGTGCTCGGGCACGTGCCGGTAGTTCACCGACACGATGAGGGTGTCGCTGCGCACGCAGAGATCTCGGCATACCGGATCATCGGAAGTCTGGTCGCCGAGAGCCCAACCGCCGCCGTGGAAGTAGACGACTACCGGGGCTGTCGGGGGTTTGGCCCCGGACTCGCCGGCCGATCGGTAGGCCAAATCGCCGGCAGCACCGGGCAGCGACCCGTCCACGATTTCGCCGACGTCTGGACCCGGTGGACGTGCCAAGTTGATTTCGTTCATCAAGGCGCGCGCCTGTTCGGGTGGCAATGACTCCATCGGTGGCAGGTCCAGCAGCGCCATCTGCTCGAGGACCATCTGCACGTCGGGTTGCAGGCGGCGAATAAGGGTTATCGATGCCGCATCGTCGACGTACCGCATCCAGCCGACCTCGGCGAGCTTGGTGGGTTCGATCTGGTCGAAGCCGTGGGCGCGCAGATAGGTCAAAGCGTCGGCGACGAAATCGACGTGTTGCTCGATCGACACGGCCATGTTCGAGAGCACCGAGGGGCTGTGTGGGCCCGCGATGAGAAAGAGGTTGGGGAACCTCTCGGTCGTCAGGCCGAGGTAAGTGGACGGACCGTGCCGCCATTTGTCCTTCAGCGCGAGTCCGTCCCGGCCGACGATGTCGACCGCCGCCACCGCGCCCGTAATTGCGTCGAAGCCGGTGGCGAACACGATCGCGTCGAACTCAAAAGATTCACCGGCCGTACCGATTCCGGTGTTGATGACGCTTACCAACGGCCGGTCTTGCAGATTCACCAAACGCACATGGGGCAGGTTGAACGTGGCGTAGTAGTTGGTGTCCAGGCACAGCCGTTTCGCGCCGACGGGATAGGTCGTGGGACACAGCGCCTCGGCCGTCTGGGGGTCACGCACGATACCGCGAATCTTACCGCGGTTGAACTCGGCGAAGTGAATCGTCCCGGGTTTCGTGCGCACTTCCTTTCTTGGGAAGGATGGCACGATGCCAAGCAAGTACGACGAGAACACCAAGGCCAAGGCGGTCCGATTGGTCCGTGAGCATGCCGACGACTACGACT
>NZ_UPHQ01000246.1 GCF_900566055.1 Mycobacterium innocens | reverse complement strand
CTGGCAAACCTATGCCCCGACACGATCGACGAGGCCCACGCCGCAACCGAATCCGGGCTCAACCGCGTTGGCTCCAACTACGATCTGTGTTTCGCCTTCCTCGCCCACACCGGCCTATCTTTACGACCATGAATCACTCAATTACCGAAACATCTTTAACTGCCGGCGGCGAAGAACGCGGCTCGGCGCCCGCCGAGCTGTTGCTGGTGAACGGCGGGCCCGGCAAAGTCGGGGTCATCGGGTCGGTGACCCAACCGTTTTGCGGCGGCTGCGACCGTACCCGGCTGACTGCCGATGGCCAGTTGCGGTCCTGTCTGTTCAGCAGTGAAGAAACTGACCTGCGACTAATGCTGCGCACCCGCTGCACCGATGATGAGATCGCTCGATGCTGGCGAAACGCCATGTGGGCCAAAGCTCCCGGGCACGGAATCAACGAGCAAGGCTTTCTGCAGCCAATCCGGCCGATGAGCGCGATCGGCGGGTGAGCACTATGCCGGTCGTCACCGTCCGGTATTTCGGCGCCGCGCGCGCCGCGACCGGACGTCACGAGGAAGCGGTGCCGGTCCGGGCGGGTGACACCGTGGCACAGGTGGTCAGCGCGATCGGCGGGCGCCACGGCGAGCGGATGGCAGACCTGTTGCAGCGGTGCAGCTTTCTGCTTGACGAAATGGCGGTGACCTCCAGGCGGTGCCAGGTCGCGCACTTGTCGACGCTCGATGTTCTGCCACCGTTCGCCGGGGGCTGATCGCATGCGAAACATGTAGTGGCGCAATAACACTCAAGGCCAGATCGACCCGACAATCGCGCGGCGTTGGAGTCCACGGGCATTCGACCCGCGGGCGGTTGTCACAGGAGACCAAGTCATTGCGTTGTTGGAGGCGGTACGCTGGGCGGCCACCTGGGGACGGCGCCAACCCGTCCGCTTCGTGGTGGGAATCCGCCGAGACGCGACGTTGGTTGCGCTGGTCGGACTGCTCAAGCCAGGCAACAGCTATGCCAGGGCCGCCAGCGCGCTGATCCTGGTGTGTGCCGACCACTCCGACGACGACCGGACTGCTGTCGACGCGGCGCTGGATTCCGGCGCGGCCATCGCCCAACTGAGCATCGATGCTCAGTCACGATCGCTCGTCGTTCACCCGATGGCCGGTTTCGAGGCTGGGGCCGCCCACGCCATGCCATTCCGCGCGACCTCATCGGAGCCCACAACGTCCCGACTTTTCATTTGCGCGGCGCGCATTTCTGTCCCCGGTGTACTGTGGGGCCGCCCGCGACCCCCCATACTTCGGCGCTCAAGAGGGACCATGATTCCGTCAACGGCGCTGTGCGCGCTGGACAGCGCAGTGCTCGGCGGCTTGCACACCACCGACGAGCTGTGAGCGATCCTCGGCGAGCGAGGGTTGCTGGCCCGTTTCCTGCAGGTCGAGGCGGAGCTTGCGGCGGCACAAGCCGACCTGGACATGATCCCGGCCGAGGTCGCACCGGCGTTGCGCGCCGTAACGCCCGACCACCTCGACATCGCGCGCCTCGCCAACCGCACGGAGGCGGCCGGGTATCCGATCGTCGGCCTCGTCGAACAACTTGCCGCGATAGTGCCCGACGGTCTCGGCCAGTACGCCCACTGGGGGGCCACCACCCAAGACATCATGGACACCGCTGCGGTCCTGCAGATCGTCGCGGCACTTGACGTCATCGAGCGGGATCTCCTGCACACGTTGGCCGCGCTGACGATGCTGGAACCCCAGCATGGCAGCGAGCTGATGGTCGGTCGCAGCCAACTGCAGCACGCCCTGCCGATCACCTTCCGATACCGGGTGGCGTGCTGGACCGCGCCGCTGCTGCGCCATCTGGACCGGCTCGCCGAGCTGCGGCCCCGTGTCGCGGTGGTTCAACTCGGCGGTGCCGTCGGCAGTCTCGCCTCTATGGCGCCGCGCGGTCTGGACATTCGCCGCGAGCTAGCCCGGCGTCTCGGCCTGGGAGCACCGTCAATCAGCTGGCACGCCACCCGTGATCGCTTCGTCGAGGTCGTCGCCTGGGCCGCCGCACAGGTGGCGGCCTCGCTGGGCAAGATCGGGCTCGACATCGTCGTGGGTTCCCAGACCGAGCTCGCCGAGCTGAGCGAGCCCAGCGCACCGGGCCGCGGCGTCAGCAGCACCATGCCGCAGAAACGCAATCCCATCGGCTCACAACAGCTCATCCGAGCCGCGCGGCTGACCCGCTCCTACCTGGACCTTGCACTCGACGGCGCCGTGGCCGACTGTGAACGGGCCACGGCCGTGTGGTCGCTCGAGTGGCACACGGTGGCCCCAGCGCTGGCCGTCTGCGGCGGCGCCGTTCGCACCGCGGCCGACGTGCTCGCCGGGCTGCACGTGGCCTCCGCGGCAATGGCGGCCAATCTCGACCGGACCCACGGGATGATCATGGCCGAATCGGTGATGATGCGGTTGGCGCCGGTCCTCGGCCGCCAGGCCGCCCACGATGAGTTGGAAACGCTGGTCACCGCCTCCATCGAGAGTGGCGAGTCGTTCGCCACGCTTGTTGCGCGCCGCGACCCGAAGCTGGCCGACGCCGTAACGCCGGCCGCTTATCTCGGGCACGTCGACGAACAAACCGTCGCCGTCATGTCCGAGGCGGCCGCGCGAGTAGGCGGACAGACATCGAGGCAGGGCACCTCGACATGACCTCGATCGCCGTTGCGGAATCTGTCAGGGGTGAGAGGCGGGATCTGAAATCTACTTTGGCCAGCGAGCCATTCCGGTGGCGCGGCGCACATGGACGTGTGGGCCCTTGATCGAGTAACCGAGGACGCTATTGGTGGCGAGTAGGTGCATGTCTTCGCGGTGGAGCCCCAGCGCTTCTTCGATTCCAGACGCCCACTTACGAGCAGGGCATCGCACACTTCAAGGGATTCCCCGGCCGAATCGTCAAACTCGCTGAGCCGCAGCCTTTTCGACTGCGGCCTGGAAAGGCTAGAAATGGCGCGCAGAACGGGCCGCTCAGTGGTCGTCAACCGGATCCTCGCAGGTGAATCGCACGCTGAAGCTCAACCCGTCCTTCGTTGACCGCCGAGCCCAACAGCTCATCGTGCGGGCGTTGGGGCGCCTCCAGGACGATCCCGAACTGGACCACGACGCATATCTGGACAAGCAGGGGTAGGCGCCTGGACGCGTTCACATTTCGGCGGCCGCTGCGGACGACGAGACGATTGATTTCACACCTGGTGGTGTGACGACCAGCCCGAAGTTGTGGCGGCTCGGCCGCGACGCCCACGCTGACTCCGTTTTAGCGAAGGCGTCGGCGACAGTCGTTGCGGTGTAGCCCTTCTTGATCCGGACGCGGCCGATGGCGGGCGCAGTTGGTTACTGCCGAATACTGTCAAGCCATGGTTTCGGAGGCCGTCGGCGCCCTCACATCCCTCGTCAATGCGAGCGCCATGCTGCTGGTGCCCGCGATGATGGGATTCTCCACGGTGCTGTGCTTGGCGCGAGCACCGAGCCCGCTGACGCTGGTCGCCATCCACGAGTACCTAGGACGCACGAAGATTTTCGACCGCATCTGGCTGCTCGCCGCGTTCGGGTGGATCGGTTGGGCCGGCGTGCAGGGCGGCGCGCCGGGCTGGACCGTCGCGGCCGGAGCCACCGCGCTGGTGTTGGCAGGCCTCCACTTTTGGCTGACCGGGTCGCTGCGCGGGATGCTTGCTCCGTTGGTCGGGGCAATACTGAGCGCTGGGCCGGTGACAACAGTGAGCGAGGACGGGCTGTTTGTCGCTCGTCGTCGAACGCGTGAAGACACTCCCGCCCTGCCGATCGTTTGGGCTGTCCGAACACTCGCGTTCGTGCTGCTCGCGGTTGCCATGCTATTCGTCGGCGTCGCGCTCGCCGCGGATCCGTCGTCGTTCGGCCTGGCAATCCTTGTCGGTGGCTTCTGGCTCTCGCTCGGCGTGATCGGGATCGACCTGGCTCAGGACGTGTGGCCCGGCACGACCACACACGCCCGCCTCGCCGAGTGCTCCCGGTACTACGTTCAGATGTTCGAGCAGTGGAAGAACATCGGAGTGCTCGTCGGCTTTGGCATCGTCACGATTGGCGCACCAATCGCCTGGGCGACCGGGCGTGCCGCGGCCCCCGTGTTGGCATTCCCGCTGTGGATCGGGGCCTGCCTCGCCTTCGCGGTCTTCTTCAACCAGGTGTTGCACCGCAATGGCTGGAGTCGAAGCCGGGTTCCGCTGCCGGTGTCGGTGAACCAATACAGCGCGACGCACCCGCTCTGGGCTCACTTCTTCACCGTGATTCACGTCGTGATGGCCGTCGCGCTGCTGGTCGGGCTCGAAGGTCTTGGGCGAGGAGAACCCGGTGCGGGAGCGGTCATCCCCATGGTCGCCGATCGCCGACCGGCAATACTCCTCGACGTCGGCGAAGCGTACGATGCCTTGATCGCTACCAGCGCGATCGCTAAAGTTTCGCCAGCTTAACATTTCAATCTCTTAACAAAAATTGAGGACCGCCAAGCTACGCTGGAACGGCACCTGATTACGTCGACGAGGATGGCGATGACAACATCTGTCGGTGTCCCGTGACGACCGATCCGGCCGAAATGGGGCGTCGCAAACGGCGCCACATCGATGTGTGCCTCAACGGCGACGTCAACTTCGCCGGCGTAACTACCGGGCTGGAGCGTTATCGCTTGCCGTTCAACGCCCTGACCCAAACCAGCCTTCACGACGTTGACATGTCGGCCGACTTCTTCGGGACGCGCCTGCGTGCGCCGATCCTGATCGGTGCGATGACCGGCGGCGTCGAACTCTCGGCAACAATCAACCGCAATTTGGCGACCGCCGCGCAGCGGCTTGGTCTTGGCATGATGCTCGGATCGCAGCGGATCATGCTGGACAGATCACGGGGGGAGCGGGCCGCGGCCAGTTTCGAAGTGCGTGACGTGGCCCCGGACGTACTGCTGATCGGCAACATCGGCCTGGCGCAGCTGACGAAAGCCGCCGTACCCGACATCAGCAACGCCCTGGACCGGGTGGGAGCCAATGCCCTTGCGGTGCACGCTAACTCGTTACAAGAGGCTATTCAGGGCAACGGGGACACCGACTTCACCGGATCGCTGCAACGGCTATGCGATGTCGCCGCCTCGCTGGACCGCCCGTTGCTGCTCAAGGAAGTGGGCCATGGTATCGGCGCTCGGGCGGTCGCGCTGTTGAACCAGCTGCCCGGCGGTTTGCCGGTGTCGGGTATCGACGTGGCCGGCGCCGGGGGCACCTCGTGGTCGAGAGTCGAGCAGCTGGTTCGCTACGGTGAACTGCGCTACCCGGACTTGGCCGACTGGGGCATACCGACGGCCCGGGCGATCGTCGAGGTGCGCGAAGCATTGCCGACGATTCCGCTGGTCGGCTCCGGCGGTATCCGCACCGGGATGGACGCGGCCAAAGCGATCGCCCTGGGTGCGGACGTGGTTGCGATGGCTCGCCCGCTGCTGGCTCCCGCGATTGAGTCCGCGAATGCCGTCGAAGACCGGCTGCAACGGTTCATCGACGAGCTTCGCATCTGCCTGCACTGCTGTGGCGCAACGGATCTCAATGCGCTGCGCGCCGTCGGCGTGACCCCGATCCGGTAGCCGGCCCCGGCTCGGCCGTTGCCGGTTTCGACGGCGGTTTTCGCCGCCTGCCGGGTGCCGCCTTCGAAGATTCCTTGGTCCGCGCCGACGACTCCGCGGGCGGGTGTAGCTCGCTTTCAAATGCAGACATCCCCGCGATCATCGCCATGAATACCTTGTGGGCACTGCGCAGATCCCGGTCGGGCAGCTCGGCCAGGGACGCGCGCAGATGTTCACCCAGTGGCCTGAAGAACTCGTGAGCCAACTTCATGCTGCCGTCCTGCAGCCGCAGCAGCGACCTGCGGCGGTCCTCGACATCCGACTCACGGCGGATGTGTCCGGCGTCGATCATGCGATCGGCAAGATAGGTAATGGCCGCCGCCGACACGTCCAGGCGCTGGCTGAGCTGGGCCGGTGTCAACGGTGTGCCCGCTGTCTCGGCGACCATGAGGTGCAGCAGGGCATGAAAGTCGCCGTGGCTCAAATCGTTCTGCCGGGCATAGTAGCGGCCGACTCGGTCGGAATGAGCGGTGATCGTCCGGAGGTCGGCCGACAGCAGCCTCTCCAGCTCAGCCCGAGTCGGCTGTCGATTCGCAGCGACGCGCTTGGTCACTTGCCTGCATCCTTCATGGCGATAAGGCGATAGCTTAGCCCGTGCCCCTTACACGTGGTCCTCGACGCGGTCCTTAATAGTCTTAACAGTGCCGCGGCGGAAACGCGGTAGCTAGCCGTTGGCCGTGCGGGCTGCACCCACGGCGTCACCGGCGTCACCGGCTTCACCGGCTTTACCGGCGTCACCGGCGTCACCGGCTTCACCGGCGTCACCGGCGTCACCGGCGAAGATCCGACGGTGCATACCGGCCAGCGGTTGCGGCGCCCACCAGTTCAGGCTGCCGAACACATGCATGAAAGCCGGCACCAGCAGCGCTCGTACCAAGGTCGCGTCTACCAGCACTGCGATCGTCAGCCCCACTCCGAACATGCGCATAAAGGACACGTCGGCGGATATCAGCGCCGCAAACGAGATCGACATCAACAGCGCGGCGGCGGTGATCACCCTTCCGGTGTGGGCCAGACCCAACGCGATGCTTTCGTCGTTGTCGGCGCGTGTCCGGGGTGACTGCAGCCAGTATTCGCGAATGCGCGCCAACAGGAAAACCTCGTAATCCATCGACAATCCGAATGCGATACAGAACATCAGCACCGGAATGTTGGCGACCAGCGTACCGGTCGGTGTGGTGCCCAGCGCGCCCAGATGCCCGTCCTGAAAGATCCATACCAGCGCGCCGAAAGCCGCTGTGAGGGAAAGCATATTGAGCAGCACCGCCTTGATCGGCAACACCAGACTGCCGGTCATCAGGAATAGCAGCACCACAGTGACCGCCGCGATGAAACCGAACACCACCGGCAAGCGTGACGTGATCCCGTTGACGCAGTCGCGATTCATCTGAGCGATTCCCGTCATCTGGACCGGGTGACCGCCCGCCAGCGGGACGGCATGCAAACGGTCCAACTGGGTCTCTGATGCCTGCGTGTACAGCGGTGCGGCGCTGTCCACGGTCAGGTATGCGCTGCCGGCCGCCATTGCGGCCGGTGCCGACGGCGGCCCGGTGAGCCGGCCGGCCACGAACGTGCCCTTCGGCGCGGACACCGCCGCCACATCGGGCACCCGGGACAGCTGTGCTGCGTACTCGTCGAGGTCTGGCGGTGTCAGGCCGGCGGTGTCGGGGATGACGATCGTCACTTTGGTTTCGGAGTTGGAGGTGAAGTCGCTGCGGATCCGATCGCTGACCATCCGCGCCGATGCCGACGAGGGCAGCACCCGGTCGTCGGGATAGCCCCATTTGATGCCGAGGAACGGTATTCCCAGCGCGATCAATAGCGCAATGATGGCCAGGCCCACCGGAATAGCGTGACGCATAACAAATTTGGCAGTGCGGTACCAGAAACTCTGGGCTATGTGCTGCCGTGGCGGCTCGGGGCGGCCTGATAACCGCCGGCCCAGCTGCCGTACGTTGAGCGCATCGAGCCGGCCACCCAGTAGCACAAGCACGGTCGGCGCCACCACCACGGCCGCCAACGCGGAAAAGACCACGACCGCGATGCCGGCATAGGCGAAGGACTTCAGGAAATACATGGGAAATGCCACCATGGCGACCAGCGACAGGGCCACCGTCATCGCGGAAAACAGCACGGTGCGCCCGGCCGTCGTCATGGTGCGGATCAAGGCGTCGTCACGGTCCCGTCCGTCGGCGAGCTCATCGCGGTACCGGCTGACGATCAACAAGGTGTAGTCGATCGCCAAGGCCATCCCCAGCGCGACCGTCACGTTGAGCGCAAAGATCGACACGTCGGTGACCAGGGCAATCCCACGCAGCACCGCGAGTGAACCCAGGATCGCGAAGCCGCCCACGGCTACCGGCAATGCCGCTGCCAGTAACCCGCCGAATACCCAGATCAGCGCGACGAAACTCACCGGTATCGCAATGAATTCCATTCGCAGCAAGTCTTTTTGGGTCTGCTGATTGACCTGCGCGTAGACCATCGCCGCGCCGCCGGCCAGTACTGTGACGCCCTCGCGGTGCTGCGCGAGCCGGTCTGCGAGGGTCTGGGCGTGCGCGGGTGCGCTGCTTTCATTTCCCTTGAGCGCGGCCAGGATTATCGCGGACTTGCCGTTGGTGCTGACCATGCCGGGGGCGGGCAGGGGCGTGTCCCAGGGGGATGCGACCTGAGCAACGAACGGTGACTCGGCAAGCTGTCGTGCGATATCCGTTCCGACGGCCCGCGCCGGGCCGTCTTGCACGCCGCTGTCCGAGCTCACCAGCAGCACCATCTCCATGTCACCCCGGTGGAACCTGTCGGCGAGTATGGCTGCGGCGCGGGCGGATTCGGATGCCGGATCCACGAACCCGCCGGGGGCCAGACTGGTCGCGGCGGGAATGCCAAAGATGGCGGCGCCGGCCATCACGAGGATCGCGGCCGCGATGATCCGTCGCGGTGCCGCGATAGCGATGCGCGCCATTCCCGACAGCATGTGAGGCCTCCTCCGGCTCGATCCGCGATTAGTCGGCGCCGGCCTCATCGGCGCACATTCCGGCGCTCGCAGAGCAGCAGGACGGCGGTGACCATCGCAAAACCGAACAGGAAATCCTCGATCGGGATATCGAGCGGGAACCGCAGGCCCGTCGTTTGGTGTTCGTCATAGCTGACGATCGGCGAGCTGAGTTTGGTCAGCCAGCCGTCGACCGGGATCTGAAATCCCAGCACGATCAGCATCGACACCCAGTACGCCGGGCGCCGAAACACGCCGGTGCGCAACAGCTTCAGCTCCAGTGCGCTGACGGCCACCACGGCCAGCACGGCCGGCAGCGTATATCCCAGCCCGGTCATCGGCGGCTGCGCCGATCGAGAATCGTGCTGACCGCGTTGTAGGTCAGCAGTGCGCAGATCGGGATCACCACAAAGAACAGCACCTCTTCGACTGGCACCCGAAACGGAACCGACAGGCCGCTGATATAGCGCGCGTCGTAGGTCCATATTCCGGCGGCGACGGCTATCTCATCCCAGACGAGGAACACCGCCGCAACCGGCAGCACCGCTTTCAGCAGCCGCAGCGGCTGCCGGTAGATGCCGTTGCCGAAGAACTCCAGCGGCGCGGTGATTGCCAGGCAGGCGGCCAGGACCAGCAGGTATTGCCAGTGATCGGTCATGCGGCACCCGGCTCAGCCGGCTCGGAAGCATCGGGGGCGCTGTTGCGGGCCAGCCAGGCTTGGATCAATCCGGCTCCGGCGACCCGTAGCCGTCGTGCCTGCCCGACGGTGGCACGGTGACTGAATACCTCGAAATCGTCGTCTTCGATGCGATCCAGAATTTCGGAGTACAGCGTCAAAGCGGTTGCCACACAGGGCCGGGAGCGAGGCGCAAGCATGGCGATCCCGTCAGCGGCGAACCGGTAGATGTTCCTGGTGATCGCATGTTGGGCCGCCAACGCGTTACGTACCCGATTGTCGGTGCACCGATTCCGGTGGCACCACATCAACAGATCCCGGTCGACGCCATCGCCGGCGAGCTCGTCCGCGGGCAGGTAGACCCGGTTTCTGGTCAAGTCTTCGTCGATGTCCCGGATGAAGTTGGTGAGCTGGAAAGCGCGTCCGAGGGCGGCGGCGTACGGGGCGGCCTCCGCGACCGGCGCCACGGTGCCCAGGATCGGAAGGACCTGCAGCCCAATTGCTTCCGCTGAGCCGCGCATGTATGCGTTGAGCGCGTCGCGGTTGGGGTAGTCGGTGACCGTGAGGTCCATTCGCATCGATGCCAGGAAATCTTCGAAAAGCTCGGTATTGATGTCGTACCGGCGCGCGGTGTGGCGCACGGCTACCAGCACCGGGTGGTCGGTGAGGTCGGCGCCGGCGAAGAACCGATCGGAAAGCTCTTGCAGTCGCTGGGCGCGAACGTCCATGCCCAGATCGGGATCAAGCGAGTCGAGAATATCGTCGGCATGACGGGCGAAACCGTACAGTGCATGCACCGGCGGTCGTTGGTCCGGCGCCAGCAACCGGGTGGCGAGGAAGAAGGTACGGCCGTGGGCGGCATTGATCCGCCGACACCGGCGATACGCCTCGCGCAGCCGCGGATCGTGGATATCGGCGGCGTCTAATTCGTTGCGAATCATGACATCTGCGCTTTCACGTCGGCTTTCATGTCAAAGTTGCGGGCTTGTCGGCGCACGCCGCCGGTGATGCGATCGGCGGCAAGCCGCCCGGAGATGAGCGTGGTGGGCACACCGACTCCGGGAATGGTCGACGACCCCGCCAGCACGGCATTGTCGACGCCGGGGACCATGTTTGCCGGCCGGAACGGCCCCGTCTGGCCAAACGTGTGCGCCAGCGCGAACGGTGTGCCCGCCGCCATGCCCTGACGCGCCCAATCCAGCGGGGTGACAACGTCGAGCACGTCGGCACTGGTGCGAAGCTCCGGCAGCAGCCGGTCGGCGACGGTGTCGATGATCGATTCCGCGTAGGCGTTGCCGGCGGTGGGCCAGTCGACCGCACCGGCGGCCAGGTTGGGTGCCGGTGCAAGCAGGTAGAAAAGGTCGCGGCCGGCGGGGGCCAGCGTCGGATCGCTCGCTGTCGGCCGGGTGACCAGTAGCGACGGGTCCCGCATCAGCCGCCCGTCACGAATGATGTCGGTGAAAGTCTGCTCCCACGCTGCCCCGAAAAGGATTGTGTGGTGAGCCATCGGACGATCCGGCGACGAGACGCTGCGGCAGCCGGCGTGGACGACGACGGCCGACGGCGAGGCCCGCAACGCACGGACGCGACGCGGTGTGCGGCCCAATAGTCGGTACGCCGTGGGTAGTTCGGTGGTGAGCACGACGGCGTCGCAGGGGATGCGCTGTCCCCGGTCGGTGCGCACGGCGGTGATCCGGTTGCCGCTGTGTTCGAGTCCGATGGCGCTGCAACGGTAATGAAACCGCACGCCGGCGCCGGTTCCGGCGGCCGCCAGCGCATCGGGTAGCGCTCGGACGCCGCCGCGCGGGAAGAACACTCCCGACACGGTGTCCATGTATGCGATCACGGCATACGCCGCCAAGGCATCGCGCGGGGCCACACCGGCGTAGAGCGATTGGAAGGTGAAGATCCGCCGCAGCCGCGGGTCGCTGAGGTAGCGCCCGACCATGGCGTCCCAGTTGCGGAATCCACCGATCGCCGCCAGCCGCGCCAGCTGTGGTGTGAGCAGCGACAATGGAGAATCGAAATTGGCGGCGATGAACCCGTCCATTTCGGTGCGGTACAGCCGCGTCAGCCACTCGCGCAACCGGCGGTAGCCGGCGGCCTCCCGGCTGCCGGCAAACGTCTGGATGGCTGATGCCATCCGGTCGGCGTCGCAATGCACGTCGAGAGAGCTGCCGTCGGCGAACATCGCGTGGTAAGCCGGGTCGACCGGGTGCAGTTCCAAACGGCCAGAGCTGGTTTCGCCTACGGCGGCGAATACTTCGTCGATGATGTCGGGCATGGTGAGCACCGTTGGGCCGGTGTCGACTTGGTAGCCGCCGACGTCGAGTCGTCCCGCGCGCCCGCCCGGCCACGGTTCGCGCTCGACCACTGTGACACCGCGGTCCCGGCCGGCCAGATGCAGTGCCGTGGACAGCCCCGCCAATCCCGCACCGATCACCACAACGTGATCGGTGCGTCCCCGAACAGTCCGCATTACCGGGGTCCTCTCACGCGGTGCGCTCCACGCAGGCGTCCGCCAAGTTGGCCAGCGCCGCGCGAGTGGCACAGTCGATCATGATGTGGTCCAGGACATTTAGGGCACGTTCAACGCGGCGTCTGATCATGCCCTCGATCCGCTGCGCGGCACCTGTCGCGATGATCACCGCCCGGAAGCGGTCCAGCGCTGCATCGTCGAGATGATCGGCGCTTATCAGCTCGGCAAGCTCCCGGCGTGCCGACCGGTCGGCCATCTCGTGCGCGGCCACCACCACGCTGGTGGCCTTACGATCGAGCAGGTCCCCGCCGTTGGGCTTGCCCGTGGTCACCGCCGGGCCGAACACGCCCAGCAGGTCGTCGCGAAGCTGGAAGGCCTCGCCGACATCGGATCCGTAGAGCCCGAGTTGAGTCAGGGTGCGCTCGTCGCAGTCGGCCATCGCCGCGCCCATTTCCAACGGCCGGCGCACCGTGTAGTTGCCCGACTTGCGCCGCGCGATGTCGAGGACGGTCCGCAGCGACGGCTGGTCGCGGATATCGTTGGCCAAGTCGGCGAATTGGCCTACCGCCAGCTCGATGCGCATCGCGTCGTATCGCGGCCAGAGCTGCTGCAGGCGGCGGGCCTCGACACCGCTTTCGCGCAGCATCTGTTCGGCCCAGATAAGGCAGATGTCCCCCAGCAGGATGGCCGCCGATTCACCGAATCGCCCTGCCGGGCCGGACAATCTACGTCGTCGGTACCACTCGGCAAGCTGGACGTGCACGGCCGGGTTGCCGCGCCGCTGTGACGATCGGTCCATCACATCGTCCTGCAGGAGCGCAAACGCATGCAGCAACTCCAAGCTCGCCGCAGCCGACAGTGCCGCAGAGCTCGGCGCGGCGCCGCACAGCCAGCCCAGGTACATGAAGGTGGACCGTAGGCATTTGCCGCTTGAGACGAACGTCAACAAGATTTCGCCCGCGGCCGCCGAAGCTGCCTCGTCGAGCTGGGATGCACTGCGCGTTGCGACGAACTCGGCGACTGTGGCCAGGACCGCCTGCCGCAACATGACTCGCCATGAAGCAGAATCGACGGCGGGCGATCTGTAGCCGACGGTCGTCGGCGATGAGTCCGCCGCAGCCGCAACTGACACCGTAGGCAGCTCGGCCGTCGGCGGTTGGCGCGAAAAGCTAGCACACACCGGCTCATGCCTCCCTGTTCGTCGGGTAGCGAAACGGTCTGCACCACGTTGCGAAGTGGCTGCGACGCTACTGGCAGCTTAGGGGAGAGCCGCGAGATTCGCTTAATAAAGTTAAAAATTAATTTTATGAAGTGCATGTGAAACCGCAGCTGCCATTCGGGGAAGGTGAGTACCGGCACACCTCGGCTCCGGCGGGCCGTTCGGTTCGGGATGGGCTGTCGAGGCACGTGGCAGTGCCGGATATGCCCGGACTGACCGCTGATGCGGCCCGGTCAGTTGACGGTGGCCGAGAACGAATTGACGGCAAGGCCGACGCCGCCGTTCCACGGCTCGAATCCGGCCTGAATGCTGGTGAGGTACCAGGAATTGGTTATCACGCCCCGGTTGCGGACATCGCTGACGAAATCCAGCACGCTGAAGCTCCACGAGTTGATCGGCGTCGGCGCCACGTAGGAGATCACATTATTACTGCCGTTGCTGCCTTGCCAGACATCCCAATTGCGGCCGCCGATGGTGGTAGTGCCGACCTTCGCGCCGACCGGTTGGATGGAGCCCTGGCGGTTGAACCAGATCATGATCTCCATCTGGTTGACGCCGTCCTTCTTCGGTGTCGGATCCAGCCAGATGTCGTACGCCGCATCGTAAGTGCCACTGGCGTAGCTGTAACTGATGCTGCTGTTAGCAGTGATGAGCTGGCTCAGCTGGGCCGGCAGCCTGCTGCCCGGAGAGCAATTGCTGTAGTGACAGCCCAGGTAGACCGACGGATATGACAGCGGAGCGCCGTTGGTGGGGGCCGAGCCGTCCTCTTTGGTGATGGCGAACCCGTTAGCGGTGACGTTGATGCACTGCGCGGCGCTGGTGCCCCACCGATTGTTCTGAACGACGTAGGCGCCTCCGATCGTCGTCGTTCCGAACTGATCGCAAATCTGGGTGCCGCCGGTGGTGGTGCTCGTGGTTGTCGTCGGAGTCGTGGACTGGCTGGTTGACGCCGATCCGCCGGTGCAGGACTGGCCGTTGAGCAGACAATTCGCCGGTGGCGCATACGCGTCCGTCTGGGCGGCCTGGAAACCGACGGTGACCGAATTGCCCGGAGCGATTGTGCTGTTGTAAGACTCGGGAGTCAGGACGTAATGCGTTCCGGATTGCGCAAGTTTGCTGCTCCACGCATTGGTGATGGATTCGCCGGCAGGCAAGTCGAATTCGAGTTTCCAACCTGTCAGCTGTGCGGCGCCCGGGTTGGCGATGTTGTAGTTGGCCACGAAGCCGGTACTCCATTGCGAGGTCACCGACAACGTCGCGGTCGCCGCGCCGGGGGTGGCGGACCCCGTCGTCGTGGTCGTTGTCGTCGGTGTCGTCGTGGTGGTGGTTGTCGTGGTGGGAGTCGTAGTCGCAGTGGTAGTCGTGGTAGTCGTGGTGCTCGGGGTCGATCCGGCGGTGCAGGGTTGGCCATTGACCAGACAATTCGCCGGTGGTGAATAGGCGCCGGTCAGCGCGGCCTGGAAGCCGATGCTGATGGAGCCGCCGGGCGCAATCGTTCGGTTGTAATCTTCGGGGGTCAGGACGAAGTGCGTTTCGGACTGGGCCAGCTTGCTACTCCACACATTGGTGATCGATTCGTCTGCAGGCAAATCGAATTCGACCCTCCATTCGGTCAGCTGAGCCGAGCCCGAGTTCACTATCTTGTAGTTGGCCACAAAGCCGGTGTTCCACTGCGATGTCACCGCCAAGGTTGCGGTCACCGCGGCCGCATGAGCCATCGGAGATGCGAGAATGACGGTGAAGGCAATCACGAATGCCGACACGACAACGTGAAATGCTGGGCGCCAGGATCTCTCATACGTATTCGATCCGCGCATCCGGGCAACGTTATAGCTGAGCCAATGGCAATGGTGCTAATCGACTTCCAAAGCTGCCGTATCTTCGCCCAACCGAAACCGTCATGAAATATCCGTATTCATCGCTATTGCGCGATGCCGCGATCTGCCCGAAATGCCCGCGGCTGAGTGGATCGGCCGCAATATCATTACGTTAGCCAAGTACCGGGAGCAGAAGCCGCGACGACGAGCGGACGGTGTTCAGGCTGCTGGTACCGACGCTGGCATGCCGGAAACCCATGATGGCGGGCGCCGACGGATCTTGGTCGTCGCTGGTGAGCACCAGCTGGATGCGGTGTCCGCTTTTGAACCGGCGAGCATTGGGAACCAATGGGATTCGATACACAACGTCTTGTCCTACCGGTATCCCCTGAGCGCTCTTACAGGGCAACGCCGGCGCCCCGGGCCGGCTGGCCGCCTCGTCGACCGCACGCATGCTCGCGCGCAGCCAGCCCGCCGTCACATCGGTGGTTTGGCCGTCCGGCGCCACGTCCTGCAGCGTGGCAATCCACGCGGTATCGATCGCCGTCGCCGATGCCACCAGTCGCAGCTCGATGTCGCCCACGATATCGAGGTCCTCGCTCAACGGGGTGCCGGTCCAGGTCAGCATCGACGGTGGATCGATAGCACTCGGCTTGACGCGGCCCAATCCCGAACCCAGCACCATGAATTCGCGGCTGCCCGGCTCACCCTCGTCCGCGCGCAACGCACCGTCGGCGCGCAGCGCGAGTTCGCGGTGCGGCGTCATCGACGGCGGCCATGACTCGGCGGTACGCCATTCGCCGGCGCCCGGCAGAAAATAGCGGATCGGCGGCCCGTCGAGGATTCCGGTGTCGCGGCCCTTGAGCCAGTGGTCGTACCAGGCAAGCGCTTCGACGTGCAGACTTTCCCATGGCCAGGTCAGGCCGAACTTGCCCAGTAGGCCCATTCGCACACAAGCGTCGTCCGACAATGCGTTCCAGGTGGCAAATGTCGACGGGAGGTGTAGTGGCACATTGTCCCAGTCGCAGCCGAGGTACACCGGAATGTCGATTGCCTTCAGTAGCGGCAACAGGTTTCGCTCCTGCCACCACTGGTCGCGGGTTGGATGCCTGACTGCGGCGTCGAGCCAGAGCTCGTCCCACGGATGCGGATTGTGCGGCAGGCGGAGGAGCTGGCGCAGCATGGTGAGCGCCGACTCCCCGTTGAGGGTTTCGAACTTTTTATGCACCCGCGGGCTGTTGAGCACCCGGCGAACCAGACCGACGGGCTTGCTGCGCCAGAGCTTGTCGCTGCGCTCGGCCGTCAGGCCGGTCATCGCGAGGAAGGGGGTGACGAAAGACGAACTCAGCTGGCCGTGATGGTTGGCTCCCTCGTAGAGGTCGGTGGTTACCGCCAGGGGGAAGATCGCCTTGAGGTGCGGCGGGCGCTCGACGGCGGCTTCGAGCTGGCTCATCGCGAAGTAGCTGATGCCGATCATGCCGACGTTTCCGTCGCACCAGGGTTGTGCGGCAACCCATTCGACAACGTCGTAGAGGTCTTGGCGCTCCTGTGCGTCGAAGAAGCTGAACGTGCCGCCGGACCCGCAGGTGCCGCGGAGGTTGGCGATCACGTGCGCATAGCCGCGCGAAACCCAGAAGTCGGTCGTGCCGGCCTCGATGAAGCCGGCGGGTGCGCCGAAGTCCTGCATCTGCCGCGGGTAGGGCGAAGCGGCCAGCAGCGCGGGGAAGCGGCCGTCGGAATCGGGCCGGTGCACATCGGCCAACAACCTGGTCCCGTCTCGGACCGTGATCGCCGCGTTGGCGTCGGTGCGGGAGGTGTAGCGCGGCTCACTGAGGTTGCGGTACTGCCGGCCGGTGGTCTGCGGACCGTTGAGCAATGCCGTCATAATTTCACGCTACGTTGAAATTAGTTTCAACGCAAGATGAAATTCCGCGGGTATGGTGTGACTGTGGCGACACGATCCAGCACCCCCGGCCCGCGCGACGACCGTGGCGTGCTGGCGGCGCGCATTCTCACCGCGGCCCGCGAAGAGTTCGCCGAACACGGCTGGGCCGGCACGGCGATCCGCGCCGTCGCGCGCGCCGCCGACGTCGACCCGGCGCTGATCTACCACTACTTCGGCTCCAAGGAAGGCCTGCTCGACGCGGCGACCGCGCCACCGCAGAAGTGGCTCGACTCGGTCGCCACGACCTGGGCCACGCCACGAGAGCAGCTGGGCAGGCAACTGATCCGCAACGTGCTCGACATCTGGACGGATGCAGAGGTCGGTCCCGCCCTGCGCGCAGTGGTGCTGACCGCCGCCCACGAACCCACGACCCGCGAAAAGCTCCGGCTGATCGTCGAGCGCGGGCTAATCGGTGAGTCGACGCTCGGCGACGACGAGGGCGAACGGCTGCGTCGCAGTGGGCTGATCGCCAGCCAGCTGATCGGTTTCGCCCTGCTGCGCTACGTCTGGAAAATCGAGCCGATCGCGTCGATGCCCGAAGACGAGGCGGTGGCAGCGCTTGCGCCCAACCTGCAGCGTTACGTCGACGGCGACATCACCTGAAGCGGGTCAGGCGAGCGCCCGCACGGGTCCGCGATCACGCCGTCGCCGGGTGCGCGTCAGATTTGTAGGTAGTTGTTGTTGATCTTGATATCGGCCTGGTCACGCGGTGGCGGTCTGGTTGTGCGGCTGTGTGCAGATCTGTTCCCAGCGACCGCTGGCGTGCTGGCAGCGCAGGGTGAGGATGCCGGTGGCGCCGGGGATGTTCCAACGCATGCCGGAGAGTTTGAGGCGTTGGCCGACGATGGCTTTGCAGCCGGCTTCCACGGTGCCCGAGCCGACGAACATGCCGTGATCGCGGAGGCGTAGCGCATGCGGTGGGCGTTGGTTTTGAAGTAGGCCAGCGCCTTGGTCGTTTGGCGGGCGGTGTCCTCGGATAGCCGCGGACGCAGCCGATCGGTTTCGGCGGCCAGGGTTT
>NZ_UPHQ01000118.1 GCF_900566055.1 Mycobacterium innocens | reverse complement strand
GTGGTGGAATTCCCCGCGGCTCCACCGGCGCCGCCGTTGCCCCACAAGCCGGCGTTGCCGCCGTTGCCGCCGCCCTGGTTGATGCCGCCGGACCCGCCATTGCCGCCGTTGCCGATCAAGATCCCGCCGTCACCGCCGCTTTCACCCGTCCCCGGAGCCCCGTTGGTGCCGTTGCCGATCAGCGGACGCCCGAACAGCGCCTGGGCGGGCGCGTTGATCAGGTCGAGCACGTCCTGCTGCAAGGATTGTGCAGCCGAGGCATTGGCAGCCTCGGCGAGGGAATACGAGCCCGCTCCCGCGGTGAGCAGCTGCACAAACTGTTCATGGAATGCCGCGGCCTGGGCGCTGAGCAGCTGATAGGCCTGGGCATGCGCCCCGAACAGGGCAGCGATCGCGGCCGACACCTCGTCGGCGCCGGCCGCCAGCACTGCCGTCGTTGGCGCGGCAGCCGCGAAGTTGGCCGCACTTAGCGACGAACCAACACTCCCCAGATCCGTTGCCGCCGCCGCCACCAGCTCTGGGGCCGCGATGAGATACGACATCAGGGACCTCCCACCACGTCACGGAAACCCGGCGGTCGCCCGGTCGCCATCAACCCTCGGCAAAGGGTATCGCCATCGGGTCAGCACACCCGCATTTCCGGGAGACCTACCGATCGTTTCGCCGGACGGGCCCGGAATGTTTCAGCGATCTCGCGGCTGTCGGCGGCCCAGCGCCGCCGGACGACGTTAGGACGGCCCTAAGAAGGTTTGGTCTCGGCGAATTCGCAGAATGCGGTGTAGGCCCGAGCGCCGTGGATGGTGGCCGGTCCCCCGTTCATGAGGATGGTGACACCGATCGCCTCGGCAGCTTCCTCAGCGGTGGCACCCGCGCGGGCCGCGGCCTGAGCGTGGGAGGCGATGCAGCCGTCGCACCCCTGTACCACCCCGATCGCCATCGCCATGAGTTCCTTGACCTTACGGCTGAGGGCGCCGTCGGTGAGCGCGGCGCCGCTCAGGGCCGCAAATCCCTTGTAGACATCCGGAATCTGGCTGCGAAGCGCCCGGTGTTGCGGCCGCAGCTCCTCGAGGACCTCGTGATGGTGTTGTTCTGACATCGACCTCGTTACCCCTTCGGGTACTTGTGGGAACCTGAGGGTCGCAAGGGTACCGATTACGCCGGCGACCGTTCGGGCGCCTTGTCCGAGCTTTGCAGCTCGTCGATGACGGCTTGGATCCGGCCGGTGACTTCATCGGCGATCGGGGCAAGCTTGGGTTCACCGGTGATGTCGGCCAACAACCGCGGGTTCATCGCTTCGATGACGATGGTGCCGGCCTGTTCGGGGTCCGATCGCACCACCACATTGCAGGGCAGCAGAGTGCCGATCTGGCGGGTCGCCTCGATTGCGCGGTGCGCCAGCGGCGGATTGCAGGCGCCGAGGATCAGGTAGTCCTCCATGTCTTCGTCGAGTTTGGCCTTCAGGGTTGCCTTCACGTCGATCTCGGTCAAGACGCCAAAGCCTTGCTGCGCCAGCGCCTCGCGGGTGCGCTTGACCGCCTCGTCGAAGCCGGTGTGCAAGGTGGCCGACAATGCAATATCCATCACCAATATCTCCTCTATCTTTTCAGATGTTCTCTTCGGATTCTTGTAGGAACTTCTGTTCAGGCCAGCGCCAGGAAGAGCTTCTCCAACTCGGCTTCGCTCAACGGCGCGGCACCGTCGGACTGGGCTCCGGTGATGCATTCCCGCAATCCGGTGGCAACAATCTTGAACCCGGCCCGGTCGAGCGCCCGCGACACCGCCGCCAGTTGGGTAACCACGTCTTTGCAGTCGCGGCCCTGCTCGATCATCGAAATCACTCCGGCCAGCTGCCCTTGGGCGCGCCGCAGCCGGTTCAGTACCGCAGCCATGCTGTCTTGATCACCAATCACGGTGGATCCTCCCGTCGCATCGGTCTTATCCACCATAGTACCCAGGGGGGTATGAATAGCCACTGCCGACACGATGGAATATACCCCACCGGGTATGTGTTCTTAGATCAACATCCCCGATGGAAGGACCGACGATGACGACCGTCAATCTTACCCACGACACGTTCGAGTCCACGGTTACCGACAATCCGCTTGTGCTGGTTGACTTTTGGGCGTCCTACTGTCGCCCATGCCAGGCGTTTGCCCCGATCTACGAGAGGTCGGCACGGACCCATCCCGACGTGGTGCACGCCAAGGTCGACACCCAGGCCGAACGGGAACTGGCCGCTGCGGCGGGCATCCGCTCAATTCCGACCATCCTGGCGTTTCGCGACGGGGTTCTGGTCTACAGCCAGGCCGGCGCGCTGCCGCCAGCGGTGCTGGAGAACCTGATCGATCAGATGAAATCACTGGACATGGATACCGTGCGCGCCAAGATCGCCGCCCGCCGGGCAGCCACCGCTCGGTAGCCGGACGCTCGGTAGCCGGCCGCTCTCACAGGATCGCTTTGAGATCCTTGGCCTTTGCGATGTCGTCCCAGTCCACCTCGAGCTCGAGCAGAATCTCCTCGGTGTGCTGCCCATGCTCCGGGGCTCGCGCGGGATCCGGCGGGGTTTCGTTGAATTGAACCGGCGCGGCCACGATCCGGTACGGCTCGCCGTGGTCATCGCGGTTGGTCACCACGTACCCGTTGGGTTCGACCTGAGGATCGTTGAGCGTCTCCCGTGGCGTCGCCAGGGCCGCCCATACACCCGGTTCGTCCTCGAGCACCTTCTGCCAATGTGCAAGGTCGTGGCCGGCAAACGCAGCGGCGAAGATCTGCGTTGCTTCGGCCGCGTTGGCGATGAGGTTGCGCGACGGCACGAACCGCTCGTCGGCGATCAGCTCGGCAAGTCCCATCCGCCGGCAAAAGCCGGCCCAGAATTTGTCGGGTTGTAAGAACACCAGCTGAATCCACCTGCCGTCCCTGGTTTTGTACCGGTTCACCAGCGGATTGATAGCCAACCCGGGAGGTGCCCCGGGAATGCCGTCGATATCGAAGAAGTCGGCCGCCGAAATCGACGGCGCGATGGCCCACATCGCCTGAGCCAGCAGTGACGAGTCGACGATGCACGGCTCTCCGGTGCGTTCCCGGTGAAACAACGCAGCACACACACCACCGGCGAGTGTCGCCCCGCCCTGCAGGTCGCCGAACGCCGGCCCCTGCACAGCGGGGGTCTCGCTGCCGAACGGGGTGAGGGTATACGCCACCCCGCCACGTGCCAGGTAGGTGGCGGCATCGAAGCCACCGCGATCGCGATCCGGGCCGCGCACGCCAAGTCCCGTTCCTCTGGCGATGATGATCGTGGGATTGAAGGAGCGGATGTCCTCGACGGTCAGCCGGGCGCGCTCCAGCGCGCCGGGTAGCCAATTGGTCAGGAACACATCCGCGCTGGCCAGCAGGCGACCGAACAGCTCACGCCCGGTTTCGGATTTGATGTCGATCGCGATACTGCGCTTGCCGCGGTTGCCCAACTCGAGGATGAAGTCGGCGTCGACCCGGGCCGCTTCGCGGGTGAAGCCGCCGACCACCAATGCCCGGCCGGGATCGCCCGCCGCGACGCCCTCCACCTTGATCACGTCGGCGCCCCAATCCGACAGGGCGGCACCGGCCGACGGTACGTAGGTCCACGAAGCCAGCTCGACAACCCGGACACCGTTGAGTACCCCTGCCATCGCAATCCCCTCGGCCGCCGCAGCTATTCCTTGCTATTTTAGATATTCTAGCTAGCGTAGCGGATGGCGATATCCCGACTGCAGGTACGCGCGGTTCTCCGGAAGAGATGCGATGGGACCCACCAACGGTTGGATGCCGGTGCGGTTGGCCGCTGCCCGGACCCGGCGCCGCCCGGCGCCTACACCGCGCGGACAGCGAAAGGCTTTGACTCCCAATGGGGGTCATTGGTATAGGGACGCGGACAAGGGGCGGCGATGAGCCGGATAGCGGGCCGGGTGGCCGGTAAGGTGGCGGTGATCAGTGGCGCCGCACGCGGGCAGGGCCGCTCGCATGCCCGGTTGCTCGCCGCAGAGGGTGCCGACATCGTCGCGGTGGACTTGTGCGCCGATATCGAGACGAACGAGTATCCGCTGGCCCGGCCGGAGGACCTGGACGAGACCGCGCGTCTGGTGGAAAAGGAAGGCCGGCGGGTCATCGCCGCGATCGCCGACGTCCGCGACCGTACGGTGTTGTCGACGGCGATCGACAACGCGGTGTCCGAGTTGGGCCGCCTCGACATCGTGGTCGCCAATGCCGGCATCTGCCCGCTCACCGCCGGCCTGCCGCCGCAGGCCTTCGCCGACGCGGTCGACGTGGACCTGGTGGGTGTGCTCAACCTGGTGCACGCCAGCCTCAAACACCTACGCGCCGGCGCGTCGATCATCGTGATCGGTTCCAACGCGGCATTCATGTCGTCGATGAACACCACCGGCATCGACGGCGGCCCTGGCGGGGCAGGCTATGCCTTCGCGAAAATCGCTGCCGCGCATTACGTCAACGACTTCGCCCTGGCGCTGGCCCCCTTCTCCATCCGGATGAACGCGGTACACCCGACCAACGTCAACACCGACATGTTGCACAGCGCCCCCATGTACCGGGCCTTCCGGCCGGACCTGCCGAACCCCACTCGTGCGGACGCCGAACCGGTTTTCCCGGTGGTGCAAGCGATGCCGATCCCCTATGTCGAACCCGAAGACATCAGCGAGGCCGTGCTGTTCCTCGCCTCCGATGCGGCCCGCTACGTCACCGGCCAGCAGCTGCGGGTGGACGGCGGCGGCTTTCTCAAGGTCAATCCGTGGTCCGGCGGGTGATCGCGGTGTGGTCAATTCGTTTGCAGCACATGGAACTTGGAGACACACCGTGACCACCGACCGTTCCGGCCACTTCCAGCGCCGCCTCTACGAGCTGATGGTGCTGATGAAAACCGCCGACGACCGGCTGGCCAAGGGCATCAGCACCGGGGAGTTCATCTGCGTGTACTGGCCGTCGCGCGGCCAGGAAGCCATCGCCGCGGCGATGGGTGTGGTGTTGCGGACCGACGATCAGCTGGCGACGACCTACCGGGGGTTACATGATCTGATCGGCAAGGGGGTGTCGCTGCAGGAGATCTTCGGGGAGATGATGGGACGCACCGTCGGCGCCAGCCGCGGCAAGGGCGGCACCATGCATATCGCCAATCCCGCGGTGGGCGTGATGCTTTCGACCGGCATCGTCGGCGCCGGGCCGCCGGTGGCCGTCGGGCTGGCGCTGGCCGGCAAGCGCAAGGGCCTGGATCGCGTCACGGTGGTCAGCTTCGGCGACGGCGCCACCAACACCGGCTCCTTCCACGAAGCGGCCAACATGGCCGCGCTCTGGGATCTGCCCGTGGTGTTCGTGTGCCAGAACAACCAGTACGCGGAGATGACACCCACGTCCGCCACGATGAAGCTCGAACATGTCGCGGATCGGGCCACCGGTTACGGAATGCCCGGTGTCACGGTCGACGGTAACGACCCGCTGGCGGTCGCGTCGGCCCTCGACCAAGCGGTGGACGCCGCCCGCGGCGGTGGCGGTCCCACCTTCATCGAGTGCGTGACGTTTCGCTTCCGCGGCCACTACTTCGGTGACCGGATGCCCTACATACCAAAAGATCAACTGGCGGCGGCCATGGCGGCCGACCCGGTGCCACGGTTCCGCAACTATCTCGTCGAGGCCGGGATCTGCGGCGAGGACGAGCTCGCCGGCATCGACGACGACGCGCAGCAGCAGGTGGAGACGGCGTTGCGCACGGTCATGAGCGCCGATGCACCGTCGATCGACGAACTCGAACGTGACGTATACGCAACGCCGGTCGGGTTCCCGGCTTGAGGACGTGGCGGATGACCGAACAAGAGATGACGATGCGCGAGGCGCTCAACCTCGCACTCGATCAGGCGCTACAGGCCGACGACCGGGTGTTGCTGCTCGGTGAGGACATCGCCGATCCCGGCGCGTCCGGGCCCACCGCGGGCCTGTCGACGAAGTACGGCAACGACCGAGTCGTGGACACCCCGATCTCGGAAGCCGCGATCATGGGCGCCGCGATCGGCGCGGCGATCGACGGGATGCTGCCGGTAGCCGAGATCATGATCATGGATTTCATCGGGATCGCCGCCGACCAGTTGATCAACCATGCCGCCAAGCTGCGCTTCATGACGGGCGGACGCACCACGGCGCCGATCACCGTGCGCACCCAGGTATACGCCGGATTGGGCACCGGTGCCACGCATTCGCAGACGTTGGAGGCGTGGTTCATGCACATCCCCGGGATGAAGGTGATCGTGCCGTCCACCCCGCGCGACGGCAAGGGTTTATTGACCACCGCGATCTTCGACGAGGATCCTTGCCTGTTCGTCGAAACCATCCGCCTGCAAAGCAACCGCGGACCCGTCCCCATCGACCCGGGTTTCTCGATTCCGTTGGGCCAGGCCGATATCAAACGACCGGGCACCGATGTAAGCCTGATCGGCTACGGGCGCAGCGTGTACGACGCGCTCGCGGCCGCGGCCACGCTGCAGGAACAGGGCGTCAGCGCCGAGGTCGTCGACCTGCGCACCCTGGTACCGCTCGATGTCGAGACCGTCGTCGAATCCGTCCGTCGCACAACAAGAGCCGTCGTGGTGCACGACGCGGTGCAGTTCGGCGGACCCGGGGCGGAGATCGCCGCGATACTGCAATCGGAATTGTTCGGCGAACTCGTCGCACCTGTCGAGCGGGTCGGCGCGCGGTTCGTCCCCAACCCGGCCGCCGCGGCGCTGGAGGCGCAGGTGTATCCCTCGCCGGAACGGATCGTCGCAGCCGCACAGCGAACCCTGGACAGGACGAGAGTGCATGGCTGACTTCGTCATTCGCATCCCGCGCGTCTCGGTCGCGGTATCCGAAGCCGAGCTCGTCGAACTTCTCGTCGAGAGCGGCCAGCATGTCGAGGAGGGCACCCCGATCTACGTCATCGCAACCGAGAAGGTCGAACAGGAGATCGAAGCCGGCGCGTCCGGCGTCGTGCAGTGGACCGCAGCAGCCGGTGGGACCTACGACATCGGCGTACCGATCGGCGTCATCACCTCATGATTCAGGAGAAGGCATGGACCTCAAGGAAACTCGCGAGCGCATCATCTACGAGAAGACCGGTGCGATAGCGCGGGTCACGCTGAACTGGCCGGAGAAGGCGAATGCCCAGGACCAGAAACTAGCCGAGGAAGTCGACGCCGCCCTGGCCGACGCGGACCGCGACTACGACATCAAGGTGCTGATCCTCAAGGCCAACGGCAAGGGTTTCTGCTCGGGACACGCGATCGGCAACAACGCGGTCGACTATCCGGCGTTCGTCGAGGGCGCCAAGGTCATGGGCACGCCGTGGAAGCCGCAATCCGACCTGTTCGTCAAGCCGGTACTCAACCTGTGGGAGTTCGCCAAACCGACGATTGCCCAGGTCCACGGCTACTGCGTGGGCGGGGGCACGCACTACGGGCTGACTACCGATATCGTCATCGCTTCCGAGGACGCCTACTTTCAGTACCCGCCATTGCAGGGGTTCGGCATGCCGTCGGGCGAATGCTCGATCGAGCCGTGGGTGTTCATGAATTGGCGGCGGGCGTCGTATTACCTGTATCTGAACGAAGTCATCGACGCGCAAAAGGCGCTGGCGGTGGGTCTGGTCAACGAGGTGGTCCCCCGCGATCAACTCGACGCCCGGGTGGACGCGATCGCGCGGCACATCGCGCAGGCTCCGCTGACGACACTGTTGGCGACCAAGGCCAACATCAAACGCGCCTGGGAGCTGATGGGCATGCGGGTGCACTGGCAAAGCTCCAACGACCTGGTGGCGTTGGCGTCGATCAGCGCCGACGTGCAGGCCCTGGTGCAGCAGGTGCTGAAGGGCAAGATCAAGCCCGCCGAGATGGCGCGCCGCCAGGCGGCGGCGGCCGAGTCGACCGACGGCTCCCCGGCGACCTGATGCCGTTGGGGCGCGGGATGTTACGCCGATGAACCTGAGCGACCACGCCGGCAGCGCAGCTCCGGCACTTGTCGTGGGCGACGGGCCGGCCCTCTCGTATGCACAGTTGCATGCCCGGAGCCGGGGCGTGGCGGCGCTGCTGCACGAGGCCGGCCTCAGCCGCGGCGACGGGGTGGCTCTGCTGCTGGCCAACCGCCTGGAATTTCTCGAAATCACCTGGGGCTGCCAGCTTTCCGGGCTCTACTACACGCCGGTGAACACTCACCTCACCGTCGACGAGGTGGCCTACATCGTCGACGATTGCGAGGCCCGGGCGGTGTTCCTCGACTCGGCTTTTGCCGACCTGGCGGGCAAACTGGCCGACAGCAGCCGCGTCCTGGTCTGCGTCGGCGGGTCGATACCCGGCTGGCGTTGTTACCAGGACGCGCTGGCCGACGCCGGCCCGGATTTCCCGGCTTCCGACGGCAGCGAGATGCTGTATTCGTCGGGCACCACCGGAAGGCCCAAGGCGGTGCGCCGCCCGCTGCCCACCGCCAACGGCTCCTGGGCTCAGGCGGTTCTCGAGATGGCGCTCACCCAGCGCTACGGGATGAGCCCGGCCAGCGTGTACCTGTCCCCCGCGCCGCTCTACCACGCCGCGGGCGTGAACTACGCCATGGCGGTCCACCGCGTCGGCGCCACGGTGATCATCACGGGCAAGTTCGACGCCGAAACCGTGCTGCGGCTGATCGAGATCCACCGGGTCACCCACTCCCAGTTCGTGCCGACGATGTTCGTGCGGATGCTCAAGCTGCCCGAAGAGGTGCGGCGCGGCTATGACATCTCCAGCCTGCAGTGCGTGCTGCACGCTGCCGCCCCCTGCCCGGTGGACGTCAAGCACCGGATGATGGACTGGTTCGGGCCGATCATTCACGAATACTACGGGGGGACCGAGGGATTCGCGGGCACCACGATCGGCCCGCGGGAGTGGCTGGCCCACCCGGGCTCGGTCGGCAAACCGTTGAGCCCGGTGCACGTCGTCGGCGGCGACGGAAGTGAGCTGCCCGTCGGACAGTCCGGCGAGCTCTATTTCGAGGGCGGCCCACCGTTCGAGTACTTCAAAGATCCCGCCAAGACCGCGTCGGTGTGCAACGAACACGGGTGGCGCTCGCTGGGCGACATGGGCTACCTGGACGACGACGGATACCTCTATCTCACCGACCGCTCGACGTTCATGATTGTTTCCGGCGGGGTCAACATCTATCCGCAGGAGGCGGAGAACCTGTTGGTCATGCACCCCAAGCTCGTCGATGCGGCGGTGTTCGGCGTCCCCAACGACGAGTTCGGCGAGGAGGTCAAGGCCGTGGTGCAACCGGCGGAAGGGGTTACGGCCGGACCCGACCTCGAAGCCGAGCTGATCGACTACTGCCGCGCGCACCTGGCCGCATACAAGTGCCCGCGCAGCGTCGACTTCGCCGCGGAGCTGCCCCGCGACCCCAACGGAAAGCTTTACAAAAGGCGTATCCGCGAACGTTATTGGCAAGGCCGCACGTCCCGGATCGTGTGAGCATCGTGTGAGCGAGGAAAGCCAGATGGTGAGCATTGAGGTGAACTGGACACCGCTGCTGGTGCCGTGGGCGGTCCGGACCGCCGACCGAATCCCCAAGCAGCGCTTCTACGACCCCGAGTTCTACGCGCTGGAAGCGGCGATGCTGTGGCCTCGCGTCTGGCAGATGGCCTGCCGGCTCGAGGAGATCCCCAAGCCGGGCGACTACGTGGAGTACCAGATCCTCGACGAGTCGATCATCGTGGTGCGGGCAGCCGGTGACGACGTACGGGCCTACCACAACGCGTGCCGGCATCGTGGAGTAAAGCTGGTGGAAGGCAACGGATCTCGACGCACCTTCGTGTGCCCCTTCCACGGCTGGTGCTGGGGCATCGACGGATGCAACACCTATGTGGCGCGGCCGGAGGTGTTCGACGAGCACAACCTGTGCCCGGAGGATCTTGCGCTCGTGTCGGTCCGGTGCGAACTCTGGGGTGGGTGCGCATGGATCAATCTCGACGACGGGGCGCCGGCGTTGCGTGCCTGCCTGGAGCCGTTCGCCTCGATCTACGACGCCTGGGAGGTCGAATCGCTGCGCACCGAGTGGTGGCAGTCGTGCCGATTGCCGGTGAACTGGAAGCTTGCCACGGCGGCGTTCATGGAGGGCTATCACGTGCCGCAGACCCACCCGCAGCTGTTGCCGTCGGCGCCGGGTGCACCCGCGCCGAACACCCACCCGGTCATCCAGAGCAGCCTGTATTTCATGCGGACGCTCGGCGCCGGCATGGGCGGCATGACCCACGCCAACGACATTCGCATCGCCGAAGGCCTGCAGCACATCGAGTTGCCGGACGATCCCGCCGAGGCAACGACCGCCTGGCGCGCCACGCTCAACGACGCCGTCGTCGCCTGGCATCGCGCGCGGGGATGCGATGTTCCCGACCTCAACGAGTTGGCGCGGCGCGGCATCGTCGACGCGATCGGGTTCGGCTTCCCGCATTACTTCCTTTTGCCGCAATACAGCAGCGCTTCCTCGTACCGGATTCGTCCGCTGGGCCCGGAGGAGACGTTGTTCGAGATCTGGTCGCTCACCCGGATTCCACCCGATCAGGTCACCGGCAAGCCCGCCCCGCCGGAACCCAAGGCGCCCGACGACCCGAGCTGGCCGCCGATTCCCGCGCAGGACTTCTCCAATCTGCCGCGGCAGCAAAAAGGTCTGCACTCCAAGGGATTTGAATACATGCGATTGTCGAACCAGATCGAGGGACTGATCTCGAACTTCGAGCGGGTCATCGACGGGTTCCTGGCCGGGCTGCCCTACGACACGCTGGTGCCCGCGATCCAGCAGACCAACACCACCATCGACGTGCCGATCGCCGACCTGGGATTCACTTCAGACGTTTCGGCGCCACAGTGAGCCCCCGGTGGGACCGCTCGGTCGACCTGCTCGTCGTGGGCAGCGGCGGGGGCGGCATGGTAGCGGGGCTGGCGGCACTCGACCGTGGGCTCGGGCCGCTCATCGTCGAGAAGCAGGCCCTGGTCGGTGGTTCGACGGGCCTTTCCGGCGGTGTCGTCTGGCTACCCAACAACCCGTTGATGCGGGCCGACGGCATCGCCGACACTTACGAAGACGGGCTTGGCTACCTGGCCGACGTGGTCGGCGACGTCGGCGCGGCGTCTTCGGCTGCCCGCCGGGAAATGTTCCTGTCCGCGGGCTACGAGATGATCAATTTCCTTGTCCGCAAAGGGGTTCGGCTGATCCGGTGTGCCGGCTGGAGCGACTACTACCCGAATCACCAGGGCGGCAACGCCGCCGGCCGCACCGTCGAGGGAGTTCCGTTCGACGCCGCCGAGCTGGGGGCCTGGAGCGACCGGCTGCAGCCGCCGCTGGCCAAGAACTACGGCTACGTGGTGCTGACCAACGAATTGCGCTCGGTGCAGTACTTCAACCGATCGCCACGCGCCTTCGCCGTAGCGGCCCGGGTGTTTCTGCGCACCCGCGCCGCCCGGGTCCGCGGCCGCCAAATCCTCACCAACGGAGCATCATTGATCGGCCAAATGCTCAAGGTGCTCATCGACGTCAGCGACGGCCGGCCGCCGTTGTGGACTGACACCGCCATGGACGATCTCGTCGTCGACGACGGCCGGGTGGTCGGGGCACGCGTCATCCGCGACGGTATTGCGGTGAGCATCGAGGCGCGCAAGGGAGTCCTGTTGGCGGCCGGCGGCTTTGGCCACAACGTCGAGATGCGACGGCAATACAGCGGCGATCAGCCCAACGACGGTAAGTGGTCGATCGCCAATGCCGGCGACACCGGGGAGGTGCTGCAGGCGGCCATGCGGCTGGGCGCGAAAACCGACCTGCTCGACGAAGCGTGGTGGCTGCCTTCGGTATTCATCGCCAACGGCGGCGCCGCTGCGGCGTCACTGGGGTCGGGACGGCAACGACCGGGAGCCATCTACGTCGACTCGGCCGGCCGCCGGTTCTGCAATGAGTCGAACTCCTACGTCGAAGTGGGCAAGGCGATGTATGCCAACAAAGCGGTGCCGTGCTGGATGATCTTCGACCACGGCTACGTCCGCCGGTACGTTACGGGCACCAACCCGCTCAACCGGCACCTGCCGCCCGAGTTCATCGACAGCGGCGCCGTCAAGCGCGGCGACACCATCCGCGACCTGGCCCGCCAGATCGGTGTGCCCGTCGACGCGCTGACGCGAACGATCCAGCGGTTCAACCACTTTGCGGCCCAGGGCCTTGATCCCGACTTCGGCCGCGGTCAGTCGGCCTACAACGCCTGCCTGGGCGACCCTGGATATCGACCCAACGCCGCCCTGGGCCCGCTGCGCCGGGCACCCTACTACGCAACCAGAGTGTTTCCGGCCGATGTCGGCACCTGCGGAGGCGTGGTCACCAACGAACACGCCCAGGTTCTCGACGAGCACGACCGGGTGATCGAGGGCCTCTACGCCACCGGCAACACCACCGCGACGGTGATGGGACGCACCTATCCAGGAGCCGGCGCGAGCATCGCCAGTGCCATGGTGTTCGGCTACGTTGCCGCCCGACACGCCGGCCGGCACTTGCCCCCAGCGTGACGCCATCGTCACGCTCGGCTGCGAATGTGACTGCAGCGTCACGTTGGCGGGACGTAGGAATCGTCGACGAAATCGCGCGGCTTCATTCCGGATTCCATCAGCTCGGCTCGGCGCGCCTGGACATCGGATGCGGCGCCGACCATGTTGGTCAGGATATGACTGACCTGCAGGTGCACCCGCATACCCATCAGTTCCCAGGCTCGCTTGACGTTGTTCTTCACCGCCATCAGCGTCGTGAGCGGGATCTGCGCGATCTTGCGCGCCATCTCCTCGACGGTGGCTTCCAGGGCATCGCGGGGCACCACCCGGTTGAGCAGACCCCAGTCGAGGGCTTGCTGCGCCGACAACGTTGGCGCCAGCAGCAGCCAGTCCATGGTGCGGTGCCAATTCATCATCAACCACGGCTCGATCATGGTGTGCCCGCCGGGCTCGCCGAGGCTTTGAGCAAGCGGCATCTGGAAATACGCGTCCTCGGAGGCGACGCAGAAGTCGGTCAACAGGCCCAGATAGATGCCGCCGCCCATGCAGTAGCCGTGGATCTGGGAGATCGTCGGCTTGGGAAACTCCCACAGATACAGCGTGGGCCACAGGAATAGGTCAGCGGTGCCCTTGTACAGATCCTCGAAGGTACTGCCGAAATCCGGGTAAGGGTTTTCGTCCGGACCCCAGCGTGCCACGTGCCCGCCACAGAAACCCTTGCCGTTGGCCTTGAGAATGACGACCTTGATCTCTCGATCGCGGTCGGCCTCATGCAGGCAGTTGTCGACTTCGGTGACCAGGACCGCATCCTTGGTGTTGGCCTTGTCGACCCGATTCAAGATGATCCGCGCGATCGGTGGTTCGCGCTCATAAATGATCGCTTCGAGGACGCGCCGTTCCATGCTGGGGACAGTACCCGACGCAGGTGTGCCCGACCGGCGCCTACAGCGACCGGCTGATGATCTCCTTCATGATTTCGCTTGTGCCGCCGTAGATCTTGGTCACCCGAGCCGCCGCATACGCGCGCGCAATGGGGTATTCCATCATGTAGCCGTAGCCGCCGAAGAACTGCAGGCACCGATCGACGATGTCGACCGCCTTGTCCGCAGCGATCAGCTTGGCCATCGACGCCGTGGCCGGGTCGTTGTTGCCGTCGATGTACTGCTGCACGCAGTGGTCGACGGTGGTCTTGATCGACAGCGTCTCGGCCTTGAGCTGTGCCAACTCAAACCTGCTGTGCTGGAACTGGATCAACGGGCGCCCGAACGCCTCCCGCTGCCTGCTGTAGCGGATCGCCTCGAGCACCGCGCATTCGGCCAAACCGGCGCACTGCGAGGCGATCACCAGTCGCTCCCGGGCCAGCTGCTCCATCAGCTGGTAAAAACCCAGCCCCTCGATTTCTCCGAGCAGGTTCGCCACCGGCACCCGCATGTCCGAGAAGAACAACTCCCGGGTGTCCTGGCCGTGTTGGCCGATCTTTTCCAGGACCCGCCCGCGCTCGAAGCCGTGCAGATTCTCGTCGGTTTCGGCGACGATCAAGGAAACCCCCGCCGCACCGGCCGCCGGATCCGTCTTGGTGACGATGATCAGCAGATCACAGTGAGTTCCGTTGGAAATGAAGGTCTTCGAACCGTTGATCACATAGTGTGAGCTGTCGCGGACGGCGGTGGTGCGGATCCCCTGCAGGTCGGAGCCGGCACCGGGTTCGGTCATCGCGATCGCCAGCACGGCGTCGCCGCTGATCACCCTGGGCAGCCAGCGTTGCTTCTGTTCCTCGTTGCCGTAGGCATTGAGGTAGTGCGCGGCGATCGGTGAGTGCACCGCCCACCCCGAGGAGGTGTCGTGCGCCAGTGCCTGCTCTTCGGCGAAGACCGCGGAATAACCGAAATCGCCACCGGCGCCGCCGAACCGCTCCGGCAGGTCCAGCCCGAGCAACCCCGCGTCGCCCAGCTTGTTCCAATACTCACGATCGACCTGATGCTCGCGGGCCCAGCGTTCTTGGTTGGGAGTGGACTCCTTGAGCAGGAACTCGGCAGCATACTTGCGCAGCTCGCGATGTTGATCGGTTTCCCAACTAGCCCGGTAGGCCGGGAAAAGCTCGGACATGGCTGCCCCCTGATGTTGCTCCGCGCAATATCGGTTCAGGTTCGCATAGTTTCCGATCGTTGGCGGTGGATTCGGCAAAAAGCCCCGGCCTGCTCCCCCGGGTGCCGCCGGCACCGTTGCCGCCGAGGACAACCGGACCGGTGCTGCCGAGACGGTCGGCACCGCACCACCTGGCACCCAAAGTTACGACCATGGCGCGGACTATCACTGCAGCACAAGCGGTTTCGCAGTTCCGGCCCACCGAGCCTGACGGTTAGGGTTAGGCCCGCGCCAACAGCCAGGCCTGCCCCTGGCCTTCCCCAACAGCAATCACGTCCAGTCCGGCGAACGCCGCCCGGAGCTGGCCCCGCCCGGCGCGGAAGGGACCCGCAGCCGCGCCGACCTCACTGAGCACGGCGATGGCCAGCAACCCGCCCGGTGCCAATCGCGTGACTATTGGCCGGTCCAGGCGACGATCCAGGAACTTATGGCAGACGATCACGTCGACGGGTGGCCCGGGCGGTAAACCAACGTCCAGGTCGACAACGTCGAATTGACAGCGATCGGCGACCCCGCAACGCGCGGCCAAATCCCGTGCCTGGCCAATCGCTACCGTAGAGATGTCCACTCCCCAAACCTCCAAGCCTCGGCGTGCCAACCAGACCGCGCCCAGCCCCGGACCGCAGGCCAGATCGAGAGCCCTTCCCGCGGTGGGAAATACGTCCGCGTGACATCCAAAGGCGCTGGGCGGACCGACAGCATCGACTGCCGGCGGTCCCTGACTGCTGTACCGCTCGTCCCAGCTGCGGCGATCGTGCTCGGCCACAACCTGTTACGCCGGACCGGTGTGCAGATACCCTGGTGCATCAGCCGAGCCCGCTCGCCCGGCTATCGGTTCTGACCGTCGGCAGCACACCACGCGCACGATTCCGGACTCTCCCGCGGAAGTCACTGTGCCCCAGAGTTTTCCAGATAGGCGACGATCGCATTGGTCAACCCGCGACGGGCCTGATCGAGGTCGGAGTAGGTACCCAGCTGCCTTTCGGAGGTGATGCCGCGCATCGCTCCCGGGATGAACGCGGCGACCTCGCGTACCCGGTCGGGATCGACATCCATATCCGCGAATGCCCTCTGGCAGGTCGTAGCCCAGCTCTGCTGCCACGACGCCAGCTCGGCAGCGGTTCGGGGATAGTGCCGCTCGAGTTCGGCACGGTTGTTGGGCAGTGCCCGGCGAAGTGTCTCGATCGCACGGGAATCGGTCGACGTCAGCCCCTCGTACAAAGTATTGATAATGCCCGAGACCCGTACGTGAAGCGGACCGCTGGAGACTGCATTCGACGGAAACGTGCCCCGCCGCGCCGCCGTGCGGTGCAGAACTGCGGCCCACAACCCGTCGATATCGCCGAATTGGTACTTGACCGCGCCCCAGGTGGCGCCGCTGTCCTTGGCAATGCGATTGGCCGACGCGGCCCCGGGTTCACCGGTCGCCAGCGACCGTATCGCAGCCTCGAGCATGCTTTCGCGTGTCGCCAGGCCGCGCTTGTTGGCACGCCGCCCCGCTACGCCCGCCTCAGCCATTCATGCGATGTTAGTGGCAGCGCTCGTCGCGCGGCTAGCACCGCACGTCAGCGAATTCCGCGCACCTCGACGGTAACTGTGGCGACCCCGGCTTCAGCGCCGCGGTGAATCAAACCCATTGCCCGGCAGGGAGATTTGGGCTATCGAGAGCTCCCAAACTGCCCGGCTGCCGGGAATTGGGCCGCGCACCGGGACTTGCGACGTCCGTCGTCGATGCCACCGGCGATGCCCGCGGCCCGGGTTATGGGCCACCACCCGAGACGAGTGACCCGACCGCTCAGCGCCTATAGTCCTGCTCGGATCACGTAAACGGCTCTCGACCGGTCAACAGTGCCACGGTTGCCGCACCTCTTCGGGCTCGGCAATCCGCAGCCGGCCGACGGTGGCGGTCTGGGCCCGGAGGAGGAATACAGGTGTCGGGTCTGCGAGAGCTCGCATTGGGCAGTGCGCCCGTCTTCGGTGGTGTCATGCTGGCCGTTGCGGCTGGGCAATTCAAGGGCACCGACTTTCGCGGCCAGCTCAAGCAGGACATGGACCTGCTCGATCGGCTTCCCGCCGATGCCCCGCAACGCGCCGATCTGGAGCGCACGATCAACGAGCGCATCGGTGACCTGGTGGACGCCGCCGACCGAAGTCGCGCGCTGCGCAAAGCCGCAATGTCCTACCAGGGCAACTGGCGCGACATCGTGCTGTTGCTGTGCGTGCTGCTGTTCACCGTCATCTGGTGGGAGGTCAACCACAGCCGCAGCAACTGGCTGCCGACGTTCATCCTGCTGATCGTGCTGTCGGTGGTGGCTGCCGGTTACGCACTGCGCGGCGCGCTGCGCAGCGTCACCTCGCTGGCCCGCAAACGGCACGGCGGCCAGCGACCCGAACCGACTTCCGGGTGAGCGCGGCAGCGGTGAAACCGCAACATCGGTAAGTTACGTATTTTTGCAATATAAAGGGCCCGCAGGCATTGCCCCGCTCCCGGCGCCGGTGCCACGCTATCTGCATGACTGAAACCGAGGGGTATGTCGATCAGGCGGTGACCGGAATCGCCGAACCACAACCCATGTACAAGGCGCTGCGGGAGTCGACCCCGGTGTTCCGGGCGCCGCAGGCGGTGGTTCTGAGCCGGCTTGCCGACATCGAGATGGCGCTCAAACGCACCGACCTGTTCTCCTCCAACATGGATGCCGTCGATCTCGGTAACCTGCGGCCGCTGATCCCGCTGCAAATCGACCCGCCCGAACACGCCAAGTACCGCCGTGTCCTCGATCCGCTGTTCACTCCGCGGGAGATGGCTCGGCGCGAACCCCACGTCACCGCGCTGGTGAACGAGATGATCAACCGGTTCGCCGGCCGCGGTGAATGCGACTTCCATGCCGAGTTCGCGGTGCCGCTGCCGTGCACCGTCTTCCTGCAGCTGCTGGGCCTTCCCCTGGAAGACCTCGACAAATTCCTGGAGTGGAAGGACGGCGTCATCCGTCCCCCGGGTTCCACCGGCTACGACGACCGCCACGAGGCCTCGGCAGCCGTAGCGCAACAGATCTACGACTACTTCGACCGGGCTATCGACGACCACATCGCCAACCCGCGCGACGACGTGCTGTCCGCGATGATCGCGGCCAACGTCAAAGGGCTAAAAGGGGAGGTGGCCGGCCAACCTCTATCCCGCGAGGAACTGCTCGACATCTGCTTCCTGTTCCTGATCGCGGGCCTGGACACGGTCACCGACTCGCTCGACTGCTTCTTCGTCTACCTGGCGCGACACCCCGACCATCGTCGTCAACTCATCGAGCAGCCCGACGTCCTGCCGCATGCGGTTGAGGAGCTATTGCGCTGGGAGACGCCGGTGCCCGGCGTCGCCCGGGTGGCCATGCACGACGTCGAAGTGGGGGGATGCCCGATCCGCAAAGGTGAACGCGTCAGCCCGCTACTCGGCGCGGCCAACACCGACCCGGCGGAGTTCCCCGATCCGGAACGAGTGGACTTCACCCGCAACCCGAACCGGCACCGGGCGTTCGGTGGCGGTCCGCATCGGTGCCTCGGTTCCCACCTGGCGCGCATGGAGCTGCGGGTGGCGTTGCGCGAATTCCACCACCGCATCCCGGATTACGACATCAAGCCCGGCACCCAGCTCGTCTACACCGCCGCCCTGCGGTCGGTGGAGTCGTTGCCCCTGACGTTCCCGGTCGCGCTATGACGCACGTCTCGGTCGACGCCGAACGCTGCGTCGGGCATGGCCGCTGCTACACCCTGGCGCCGGATGTCTTCGACGCCGACGAGGTCGGACACTCCATCGTGCGGATCGCGGAAGTCTCGGGCGAACTGGCGCGGCAGGCCGTGGCGGGAGCGGAAAACTGCCCGGAACAGGCGATCACCCTGTCCCGGTGAGCGGCCGGCGTCAGTAGCTACTTCGATGGGTGAGATCGCTTGCGGCACAAGAACCTCGCGACGGCATGGAGCCCGGGTGCCGTCTCGGGCTTGATCCGGCAGCCGCGCTCCGATCCGGCCGGCCGCCGCGACACCTGAGGATGTCGGTGACCGATGCGGAAAGCGTCGGAGGCGGGATATCACCGACGTTGGCGCTGGACTCGTCGTACGCTGACGCAAACCACAGAAGGGAACACCTGCACATGCAACCAGGCTCGCTCGATCCGGTGGCCAGCGATCGTTTGTCGCACGCCGAAAAGTCATTCACGTCCGACTTGTCGATCAACGAGTTCGCGCTGTTGCACGGGGCCGGGTTCGAACCCATCGAACTGGTCATGGGTGTCTCTGTCTATCACGTCGGCTTCCAGTTCAGCGGCATGCGGCAGCAACAGGAACTGGGCGTACTGACCGAGGCGACTTATCGGGCGCGCTGGAATGCGATGGCGCGCATGCAGGCCGAAGCCGATGCGCTCAAGGCGGACGGGATCGTCGGGGTCCGGCTCAACTGGCGCCATCACGGTGAAGGCGGCGAGCATCTGGAGTTCATGGCGGTCGGCACGGCGGTGCGCTACACCGCCAAGCCCGGGGCATTTCGGCGTCCCAACGGGCAAGCGTTCTCCAGCCACCTGTCCGGGCAGGACATGGTGACGCTGCTGCGATCGGGGTACACGCCGGTGGCCTTCGTGATGGGCAATTGCGTGTTCCACATCGCCGTGCAGGGGTTCATGCAGACGCTGAAACAGATCGGCCGCAATATGGAGATGCCGCAGTGGACACAGGGCAACTACCAGGCGCGGGAACTGGCGATGACGCGCATGCAGAGCGAGGCGGAGCGGGACGGCGCCACCGGCGTGGTGGGCGTGCATTTCGCCATCTCCAACTATGCGTGGGGCCTGCACACGGTGGAGTACTACACGGCCGGAACGGCGGTACGCCGCACCGGCAGCGGGGAAACCATCACGCCGTCGTTCGTCTTGCCCATGGATAACTGATGGCCCATTTCGACGCCGAGCAGGTGAGCCGGACCATCGGGGCCGCGCTCGCCGGCCCCGGCGGAGTCGCCTTGGTGGTCAAAGTTTTCGCCAATCTTCCGGGAGTGATTCACACACCCGCACGACGCGGCCTGTTCCGGTCGAACCCGGAGCGAATCCAGATCGGTGATTGGCGCTATGAAGTTGCCCATGACGGCCGGCTGCTCGCCGCGCACATGGTGAACGGCATCGTCATCGCCGAGGACATCCTGGCCGCCGAGGCCGTCGGTCCGCACGTCGCCCGCGCGCTGGGACAGATCGTCAGCCGCTACGGGCCCACGGTCATCCCGAACATCAACGCGGCGGTGGAGATTCTGGGCACCAGTACCGGCTATCGGTACTGATCTGCCTCCGGCCCGCGATCCGCGCTGCTGGTCGGACGGTCATGGCGCACCAGAGGCGTGATCAGCGAAATCCCGCTCCGCCGCATTCCGGAGTGGATAGGGTGCCCCGTCATGGGCGTTTTGCGGTTCCTTTGGCAACGCGTGCTGGCCTTCGACCGAATCGGCTCCCGCATTCCGCAGCTGATCCAGGTCTGGCTGCAGGAACTGTTCTTCGTCATGCCGTTGGCCTTCTTCGTCGGCAAGGTCATCGACATCCATGGCGCCTTCGGCGTGCCCGGCACCGGTGAGCGCCTCGACGCGACGTTTTGGGGAGCCCTCGTCGTCGCGCTCGTTTTCGGGTTCTTGTTCATGCGCTCCCTGGTGAAGCCGCGTATCGCCCAGGGTTCGTGGACACCCACAGTGCACGCCGACATGGGAGCGTTTACCGTCTTCGGCGGAAACCGAACCTGGACGGTGACCTATCCCTAGCTGACCAGCCACCCGTCTTATGCACTGCTGCTGCTGCTGACCGCACCGATCCCCGCCGTGATGGTCGCGGCGACCGTCAACCAGGGCGACAGCACCTTCTACTTCCGGGTGTGCGGGATCGTCGGGCTGATCATCCTCGCCTGCATGGCGGTGGCGCGCATGTTGTCCTGGTACGTATTTCGCATCGGCCGCCGCCGGCTCGACGAGCAACTGCGGTGCCTGCCGTTCTCACAACGTCGCCTCGGCTGGGAAATCGCCTGGAAACCCGTGCTGGTTCTGGTGGTGCTGATGTATGCGATCGTGTGCATCCCGCTCGGTGCCATGTGGCTGAAGGAGAAGCGCACCATCGCCGCCTTGCCCGTCGTCTCCGTTGCCGACACCCAGTATCCCGGCCAATATCGGCGCGTAACAGGCAAAGTGGCGTCCGAGCCCGTCTATTGGGCGCCGCAAGGGACCGGCCACGGCGGCAACAACTACGCGGGAGCGGGGATCCTGGTGATGCTGCCGACCGGCGGTGAGGCGCTGCTGCTCGCCGATTCGATGGCGGTGCCGGATTTCAAGGACATGATGGCCCATGTTCGCCACGGCGAAGTCAGCGCGACCGGCAAGGTGATCGACGCCGTGACCGCGACCCAGCGCAAGTACTACGGATTCAACGAAAACGCCTTTCCCGCGCCGGCTGCCGGTGGGCGGGTCATGGTGCTGTTGTCAGAGCCCTGAACCAAAGGAGGCTTGGAATGAGAAGCTACCGCACTGCGCATGCGACGCTGGCCCAGGCGTTGTTGCCGTAACCGCCCGGATTCCACAGGGACGCCGGCGTTTGCGGCTGCAGCGTCCCGGTGTCGTCCCACGCGCGGGCGGTGATGTGCAGCCGGCCGGGCTCGACGTCGAAAGTCGATGACCACGGCCGCCATGACCAGGTGCCGGGCGCCGGGTGCAGCTCGGCTTGCCGCCAGGTGTGCCCGTGGTCGAGCGACAAGTCGATGCGGGCGACGCGGTGACCGTCGCCGGCGATGCCGTAGCCGCGGATTGTCAGTGCGCCGGCGGCGACGACGTCACCGTCGACGGGGTGCAGAATGTCGCAGTTGAGCGCCAGCGTCGAAAGCGAAATGCCTTCTCCCGCAGCGGCGGTGGCGGGGTCGGCGTCGGGGGGCAGGATCCGGTAGTCATGCGCCTGGAAATAGTTCTCCGACGGGCTGGGTTGCACGGTGATCGCACTGACCCACTTGACACTGCGGGCGCCGATGTACCCGGGCACCACCACCCGGACCGGGCCGCCGTGGGCGGGTGGCAACGGTTGGGAGTTCATCTGCCACGCCAGCAGCACTCCCTGCGACATCGCCTTGCGCAACGGGATGGAACCGCCGTAGGTCTGGACGGGCCGGGCCTCCGGGGCTACGTCGGGAGCATCGAAGGCGACATGCAGCCCGTCTTCGACGTGGGTCCGGGCCGCGCCGAGGACGTCGGCCAGGCGCGCGCCACACCACTGTGCGGTCGAGATCGCGCCGTGCTGCCAGGGCTCCTTACCCGGGATCGCTCGCACGCGCAGCAACTCGGCGCGCCGATTACCCGCACACGCCAATGTCGCCACCACACTGTGGCGCGGAAAATCGTTGATCAGCTGGTCGTAGGTCAGCGTCAGCGGTTTGTGCACGCGCCCGCTCACCGTCAGGCGCCACTGATTGGGCGCGATACCGGGAATTGGGCCGTGATTGCGGGCGTAGAACGCATCGATCGGGGTGATGTCGCTGCCGGCCAGCGCCGCGATCGGCGGCTCTGCGTTGTAAGGCAGCTCTGCATGCACGATCATGTCGTCTCGCTTGCCCCATGTCGCGGTGGCGTCGGCGGCCATAGTAGAGATCGTCCGCTATCACCGGAGACTGGTCCAGCAGCCGGTGACATTGCCGGCTCGAGACTGCAGTCGCCGAACAGCTCGGCCGGCACAACACGGCGGTCGGCGCCGTCGGTAATTCGGTTGGCAGCCAACGCTCGTCCCGGCGTTTCGGCTCAGGATCGCAAATCCGCATCGGGATGGCTCGGGTGTCGTACCGTTCTCACAGGCCTCACGCCGTTCGGCGAAAAGCCGGATACGAGGTCATCCCACCGTGAGACGGGGGCTGCGCCGAAGGAAGGGGTTCAACGCGATGAACAAACCGACGACCGCGCTGGCGACACTCGCCGCGCTTTTCGTGACTGCCGGGTGTGGCGGGTCCACCAACAACCAGGCCGCCGAAAAGTCGTCGTCGGGAAACCAATCGAGCCAAGCCTCGAACACCGCCTCCACAACCGAGCCCGCATCTTCGGGACGGATGAACCCCCGCTACGAAGACGCCGAAACACCGGAGGCACAGCAAGGCCGCCAGCTCATGACGGACGCGAAACTGCTGGAAGCGCTCGGGCAGCAGGTCAACGACACCCTGAACCTGCCGCACGACGTGGGACTTGTGGGCAAACAATGTGGTGAGCCCAACGACTACTGGGACCCCGATACCAACGAGATAACACTGTGCTACGAGGACATCCAGCAAAGCGACCACCGGTTCGCCGATGCCGGCAACCCGGATCCGGTGGTCGCCGCGATCGATGCGACGACCTCCGGGTTCTATCACGAGCTCGGTCACGCCACCCTGGCCATCTACCAGCTCGCCTTCACCGGGCGCGAAGAGGATGTGGCCGATCAGCTCTCGGCGTTCATGCTGCTGGCTCCCGGCGCCGACGGAAAGCCCTATCCCAACGGTGTCCGGATTGCGACCAACACCGCCCAGGACTGGAAGTTGAGCGCCAAGGAGTCCGGCGACGCCAACGATCTCCCGTTCTGGGACGGGCACTCCATGGACATCACCCGCATGTACAACTGGGAGTGCTGGATTTACGGGTCCGACCCGGCAGCCAACGCCAACATGGTCGCTTCCGGCGACCTCCCGGAGGACCGGGCCGGCAATTGCGAGGAGGAGTTCCAGAACATGTCCAAGGCATGGCAGCAAATGCTGGGGCCCCACCTCAAAAAGCCCAGCTGAGCAGAACGGCCGGTCGCAAACCCGGAACGACCGCGGCGATCGGGCGCAGCCGCCGGCTGGCCGGTCTTCCTGAGCAGCCGTCCTGAGCAGGAGTTCATGGAGTTCATGGACCGTTCAGGCATCGGTCGAGTAGACCTCATGGACCGCACACGAGAGACCGTTTGTCTCACGGTATGCGTGTCGTTCAGGTCGCCAACTTCTACGGACCTCGTTCCGGCGGGCTCCGGACCGCCGTCGACCGGTTGGGATCGGAATACTGCGCACGCGGCCATCAGGTATTTCTGATCGTTCCCGGTGCCCGGGCCACACATACTCGGTTGGGCACCGGTGTCGTGCGAATCACCCTGCCGGCCAAGCTGATTCCCTTCACCGGAGGCTACCGCGCGGTGCTGCCCGGGCCCGTGCGGGCGTTGCTGGAAACGCTGCGGCCCGACGCCCTGGAGGTCTCCGACCGGCTCACCCTGCGATCACTGGGCCGCTGGGGGCGCGACCGCGGCGTGACAACGGTCATGATCTCCCACGAACGCCTCGATCGCTTCGCCGGCCAGCTGCTTCCGCGGCGCACCGCCCGGGCATTCGCAGACGTGGCGAACCGGCGAACCGCCGCCGACTACGACACCGTGGTGTGCACCACCGCGTTCGCGCGTGCGGAATTCGACCGCATCGGCGCGACGAATATCGCCACCGTCCCACTGGGCGTCGATCTGCAGACCTTCCACCCGCGCCGGCGCAGCTCCCTGGTGCGCCAACGTTTCGCCGCACCCACACAGATCCTGCTGGTCCACTGCGGCCGGCTGTCGGTCGAGAAGCGTGCCGATCGCAGCATCGATGCGGTCGCCGCATTGTGTGACGCCGGTGTCGACGCCCGCCTGGTCGTCGTCGGCGAGGGTCCGATGCGCGCCAGACTGCAACGTCAGGCCGCGGGTCTTCCCGTCGAGTTCACCGGTTTCATCTCCGATCGACGCGCCGTCGCCACCATGCTGGCCTGCGCCGACGTGACCCTGGCCCCCGGACCGCACGAGACCTTCGGGCTGGCCGCACTGGAATCACTGGCTTGCGGGACCCCGGTCGTGGTATCGCGCACGTCGGCGCTGGCCGAGATCATCACCTTAGACAGCGGTGCATCGGCCGGCAACAACCCGGTCGCCATCGCAGCGGCGGTCCGCAGCGTCGTCAGCCGCCCCGAGCACGACCGCCGTGCCTGCGCAAGACGGCGCGCCGAAGCCTTCACCTGGCAGCAAGCCGCGGCCGGCATGTTGATTGCACTAACTGCCCGCGACGGTCAACCCGGCGTTTCCCGTGTGGACGAGGCGATCCGGCTGACGGACGCAGGTTCCCCATTCACCGCATGAAGGTCAGGTGCACGGCAACCCGTGCGGGCCCCCGATCCAATGGCCGGGCGGCGCCTGCCAGGGGCAGACTTGCTGAACCTGCCCCGGCGGGAACGGGTTCGCAATACCCCGATCGTTGATATGCGGGCCCGGCGGAATCCACGGCTGCCCCGGGTCAGCCTGTGCGGCAGCACCCCCGAGTCCGAGCGCGGATGCTCCCAACGCTGCGGCGATTACGGCTTTCCCTGCGAACTTTTTCGCGATCATCCCCTCGCCCCTCCTTCAGTCGCCGTGGGCACTACGTCAGCGACTACGGTGACGTCTATCCGTAAGTATCCCAGAGACGGCGCTGTCAAACCTAACCCCGGCTTACGGGCGCTTCGACGACCGCACGGTGTCCGGCCATGCGTCCAGGGTCAACCGCTGGTGTTGCCGGGTCCGCGGCGGGCGAATGCGGGGGCATGCTCGGGCCGCACCCCCACGCCGACAAAGTAGGCGGGCAGCATCGACAGCCACGGCAATTTGTCCACCACCGCGAGTAACGCCGCCGGCGGGGTCGGGTCCTTGCCGCCAAGCAGTGGGCCGACCAGCATCCGGTGCAGTACCCGTTGCACCGTTTGAGTCACCACGGTGGGAAGGAGGCGGCGGCGCCGCACGGCGGCCAGGTCGCGATCGGTGATCCGGTGTCGCAGCAGGGGTTCGGCCAATATGGTCGCCGCCGCGACGGCATCCTGCACGGCCAGGTTGATCCCGACACCGCCCAGCGGCGACATCGCGTGCGCGGCGTCACCGATGCATAGCAATCCATCGGTGTGCCAGCGCCGCAGCCGGTTCACCTTCACGTCGAGATGCTTGACATCGTCCATGGACGTCAGCGCCGCCGCCGACTCGGCCGCCTCGGGAACCAGCGCGGCGACGTCACGGCCGAACGCCTCGATGCCGCGCTCCCGCAACGCGGCGTCGGCACCCTTGGGCCCCAGGTAGGCGATCTGGAAGTACCCTTGCCGGGGAATCACCACCAGGGCCTTGCCCGGTCCGAATCGCGGCAGCAACGAGAATTCCGTGGTGTCCTCGTACGGCAGCTTGAACCACCACACGTCGAACTTGACCGGGTAGTCGTGTGCCCTCAGCCCGGCCTCCTGACGTGCCATCGACCAGCGCCCGTCGCACGCCACGGTCAGCTCTGCCGTCAGCTCACCGGGGCCGTCGGGTCCTTGGTAGCGCACTCCGACCACCCGATCGCCGTCGCGCAGCAGCCCGGTGGCTTCGGTCTTCATGCGCAACGTGAAGGTCGGCTCGGCCTGGGCCGCCTCCGCGAGCAGGTTCAGCAGATCCCACTGCGGCACCATCGCGATATACGGGTGGGGTAGGCGCAGCCGCTCGAAGTCGACGTAGGTCACCGAACGTCCGCCCGTATCGAAGGTCGCCTTGCGGACCTCGCTGAAGGGCAGCGCCGCGAAACGCTGCCACAGTCCCAGCTCGTCGAGCAGCCGCAGGGTCGTCGGATGCACGGTGTCACCGCGGAAATCCCGTAGGAAGTCACCGTGCTTCTCCAGCAGGGTGACCTCGACACCAGCCCGGGCCAGGAGCAGCCCGAGGACCATGCCGGCCGGGCCGCCGCCGATAATCGCGCACGTGGTTGTCTCAGACATCAGCGCAAGCATAAGGTGCCCACGCGGCTTACCCGCGCTCAACGGAGCACCGGGGCATCAGTCTCGACCCACGCCACCGGTGTGTCCGCCGCCGACGGCATGGTGAGCGGTGCCGCATCGCTGGCCGGCTCACACGGGGTGCCCCGCATGAACGGAGGACCACAAGCCATGACTGACACCATCCAAACGCTGTTGCAACAGCGCGCATCCGATTCGTCGGTCGCCGTGAAATACCATGATCTGCAATGGACTTGGCGCCAGTATCTGGCGGAGTCAGCGGCGCGCGCCGCGGCATTGATCGCCGCCGCCGATCCGGGCCGGCCGATGCACATCGGTGCTCTGCTGGGCAACACACCCGAGATGCTGGCCCAGATGGCGGCGGCCGGACTGGGCGGCTATGTACTGTGCGGCCTGAACACCACCCGCCGGGGCGAGGCGCTGGCCGCCGACATCAGAAAGGCGGACTGCCAGATCGTGGTGACCGACGCCGAACACCGCGACCTGCTGCACGGCTTGGACCTGGCCGGCACCCGGATTCTCGACACCGCGACACCGCAGTGGGCCGAATTGGTGGCCGCCGCCGGTCCGTTGGTCCCGCATCGCCAGGTCGACATGACGGACCCGTTCATGATGATCTTCACCTCCGGCACCAGCGGAAGCCCCAAGGCGGTGCAGGTGTCGCAGCTGATGCCGATGTTCGCCGGGCGCAGCCTCACCGAGCGCTTCGCGCTCACCGAGCAGGACACCTGCTATGTGTCCATGCCGCTGTTTCACTCCAATGCCGTGGTCGCCGGATGGGCGCCCGCGGTGGTGTCCGGCGCGGCCATTGCGCCGGCAAAGTTCTCGGCCACTAATTTTCTGGCCGACGTCCGCCGCTACCACGCCACGTACATGAACTATGTCGGCAAGCCGCTGGCGTACATCCTGGCCACCCCGGAGCGCGAGGACGACGCCGACAATCCGCTGCGGGTGGCGTTCGGCAACGAGGCCAACGAGAAGGACATCGAGGAGTTCGCGCGTCGCTTCGCGGTGCAGGTCGAAGACGGCTTCGGCTCGACCGAAAACGCGGTCATCGTGATCCGTGAACCCGGAACTCCGCCCGGCTCGATCGGTAAGGGCGCCCCCGGAGTCGCGGTGTACAACAGCGAGACCGTCACTGAGTGCCCCGTTGCGCGCTTCGACGAGCGCGGTGCCCTACTCAACGGCGACGAGGCCGTAGGCGAATTGGTCAACACGACCGGATCGGGTTTCTTCAGCGGCTATTACAACGACCCCGACGCCAACGCCGAACGGATGCGCCACGGCATGTATTGGTCCGGCGACCTCGGCTACCGCGACGCGCAGGGCTGGATCCATCTCGCCGGCCGCACCAGCGACTGGATGAGGGTGGACGGCGAGAATCTGGCGGCTGCGCCGATAGAACGAATCTTGTTGCGCCACACCGCTATCAACCGAGTAGCGGTCTATGCGGTGCCGGACGAGCATGTCGGTGACCAGGTGATGGCCGCGGTCGTGCTGCACCGGGGCCGCGCCTTCGACCCCGGCTCGTTCGAAGCATTCCTCGACGCACAGCCCGACCTGTCCCCCAAGGCCAGGCCACGGTACGTCCGCATCGCCGCCGACCTGCCCAGCACCGCCACGCACAAGGTGCTCAAGCGCCAGTTGATCCGCGACGCAACAATCGTCGGCGCGGGCGAGACATTGTGGGTGCGCGAGCCACGCGGCACGGCATACCGGATCGCGTTTCGCGACGACGCCTAGAACTCCGTCGAGCTGTTGGACGCGACAGTGAACGGCGCACTATCAGTCGCACGGCGCGCAGACACATGTGACAGCTGTGATCGACACCGGTCTAAGACGGCGTGAAATACGGCAGCGTCAGGTCAGAGCCAATCTCGTGGAATTGCACTTGCACCCGCATGCCGATGGCCAGATCCGCCGGTGCTATCCCGACGATGTTGGTCAGCATCTGGTAGCCCTCGTCCAGCGTGACGATCGCCGGCGCATAGGGCGGCTCGAGCTCGGCTGTCACCGGCCGGTAAACCACTGTCCAGCTGTATATTTCGCCGACCCCGGCACTGCGCATCCAGGTGAGATTCTTGGACAGACACTGCCGGCAGTGCTCGGCCGGCGGGAAATTCGCCGCGCCGCACGCCTGACAGTGTTGATAGCGCAGCTCGCCTACTCGGCACCCGTCCCAGAAAGGAGCGCTGAGCGGACTGCTAGGGTGCGGCACCGGCCCGCTCTGCGGCCGCAACACCTCGCCCGAACTCATCGCGGTTCGGCTCCGAGGATCAGCACCGTGGTGAACAATGCACCCGCTCCTCCGTTGCTGCACAACGCGATACGTGCATCCGGAACTTGAAGTGCGCCGGCCTCGCCGCGCAACTGCTGAACCGCTCGAATCGCGCGCTGCATCATTTGCGGATTCCTCCCGGCATGACTGAAGGACATGGTTCCGCCGTCGGTGGTGACCGGGCGGCTGCCGCCGATGGCGATGTGACCGTCGGCGACGAACGGTCCGCCTTCTCCCGGGCCGCAGAAGCCGAACGCTTCCAGCTGACGGATGATCTCGAACGAGAACGGATCGTAGAGTTCCAGCACATCGACCTCGTCACGACGCAGCCCGGAATGCGCGAACGCACGATCGGCCGCACGGCTGCCCACCACGCCATTGACCGGATCACCGCGCCGGCCCGCGAGGTCCCATGCCGGTGGGTGCTGATACGACGGACCGTAATGATCTGCGCCACTTCCCAACACGTAGATCGGCTGTCTGGCGACCTGCACCTTGTCCAGGTTCGCCACCACCAGGGCGCAGCCTCCCTCGGAGGTGGTGGCGCAATCGAGCAGGTGAAAGGGCTCGGCGATGAGCCGTGATGCGGTGATGTCCTCGGGGGTGAACGGTCCGCGTTGGTAGTAAACGGCTTCCGGGTTTCGCGAGCCGTTGTTGCGGATGGTGGCCGCAACGATGGACAGCTGCTCGCGGGTGGTCCCATGGACGTGCATGTGGCGACGGGCGATGAGTGCGAACTCGGCGGCGGTGAACATCCCCCACGGCGCCACGAACTCGTTCTCCGGCCGGGTCCACGGCGCCGTGGCCGCGTGCTCGCGATATTCACCCGCCTGGGCGGCGACGAGGACCACCACGTCGGCCATGCCGTGCTCGATCGCGGTGACGGCCTCGGTGATCATGCCGATCCCGAACCCCAGCCCCTGCCAGGCGGGCCCGAGGCGGAGGTCGTAGATCAGTGCCGTGGACAATGCGCCGGCACTGATCCCGTCCACGTCTTCGAGGTCGAGGCCGGCGTCATCGAGGGCGCCCCGAATAGCCTTGACCGCCAGACTGCGGGAGGTTTCGCCGTCGAGGCGGCGCCCCTGGCGAGTGTTATGCACCCCGACGATGGCTGCAATGCGCCTGGTCGCGCTCACTGTCACTCCGTTCTGATGCCATTTGGTGGTGGCACACGGCACGATGACGATCATGACCGATTCCAGCGCGAGCCGCGTGGCCGTCTACTTCGACTTCGACAACATCGTGATCTCGCGCTACGACCAAGTACACGGACGCGGCACCTTCCAAAAGGACAAGGCCAAGGGGCTGGACACGGAGCGGTTGCGGGCGGCGACCGTCGACCTGGGCGCGATCATGGACTTCGCCTCGTCGTTCGGCACCCTGGTGCTCACCCGTGCGTACGCGGATTGGTCGGCCGAGGTGAACGCCCGCTACCACGGCCAGCTGGTCGGGCGCGCGGTCGATCTCGTGCAACTGTTCCCGGCAGCCGCGTACGGCAAGAACGGAGCCGACATTCGCCTGGCCGTCGATGCGGTCGAGGATATGTTCCGGCTACCCGACCTGACTCACGTGGTGATCGTCGGCGGCGATTCCGACTACATCGCGCTCGCGCAGCGTTGCAAGCGGCTGGGCCGGTATGTCGTCGGCATCGGCGTGGCCGGCGCCAGCAGTCGGTCGCTGGCCGCCGCCTGCGACGAGTTCGTCACCTACGACACGCTGCCCGGGATATCCACCACCGTCGTGGCGGCGCAGCCCAAGAAACGAGGACGCCATGCCAGCGCCGCGGAGCCGGACGAGGAGCCGACCGCACCGGATCCGCAGGCCGCGGCCACCAGACTGCTCGAACGGGCGCTTCGGATCGGCCAGGAGAAGGACGACGCGGACTGGCAGCACAACTCGATGGTCAAGGCCCAGATGAAGCGGATGGACCCCTCGTTCAGCGAGAAATCGCTGGGCTTCAAGTCATTCAGCGACTTTCTGCGCTCCCGTAGCGACGTAGTCGACCTTGACGAGAGCAGCACCACCCGGATGGTGCGCCTGCACAGCGACGCGGGTTGATCGCCGAGTCGGGTGGCCGAAGAGGGTTGGGCCCTTCGGCCACCCGACTCGGCCACGAGAGGTTACCCGTCTATTTCGCCGGCGATTCCGCGCTCGATGCTGGCCCGGATGCTGCTCGGCAATACGACGAGGCCGTCGAGTTCGGTGCGCGCCAAACCATATGCGCGCTGTCGCTCCTGCTGCGTCGCGGAAGTGTCGGCCGCCACCCTCAATAGGCTCTGGGCACGCGCCAGGCGCTGCCGTTCCTCCCGTGAGAAGTCGCTCCTGCCTTTGCGAATGGCCTCTGCTTCCGCGGCGTTGAACGCGGTCACATAGCTTTCGACAGCGTCGAGGTACTGTCGCGCGCCCTCCCGGTCCCCGAGGAGATCTTCCGCACGAACCGGCCGGTGGAAGTCGGCCGCCAGTTTGGCCTTGTGAAAGGCTGTCGTCAGCGGATCTCGCATGTCGGTCATGGCCGGGAAGTCGAGGAGCTTGGCGGGATCGAGTTCGTACTCCAGCCAGCGAGCATCGGTGTGGTCGTGCGCATCGATCGCGCGTCGTATCGCGCGCCAGTGCGATGCATGATTGCCGATCTCACGCGAATCAGCCGCCGCAAATTCAGCGGGATCACTCGAAGCCTCCCGTTGCCTATTCAGCGACGACAGCGCCCGGATGCCGGCATAGATCACGCCGATCACCGGCGCGGCCAGCACCAGCAACTCGAGCAGCCGAAACAGCAGTCCCACCAGGCAAGGATGCCATCATCATGCATAACGGGGTGCCTGCTGGACAATCTGGACCCGAGATGCGGTGTCGAGCCTGGCGACGATGCGCGTCGACGTGAGTGACACCAAACGGTCATTGCCGAAGTCGTGAATTGTGAACCGCACCAAGATCATCCGTTGTCGTAGCGCTTGCGCTTCGGCAAGCACCGAATGAGCTACCGGGAGTCGGCGTGACCGAAATTGAAGAGTTGCTACGGCTACGGCTACTGGGTGCTCACCGCCGACGATATCCATGCTCGACTGAGCTGACGTAAGGCCGCGAACCTTGCGGGTTATCCACAGCCTGACGTTGAACACCCGGTGTTATCCGCCGGCTGTGGCATAATCGAATGTATGTTCGAGTACCGGCCCGGTGAGGTCGCTGAGATGGATGAGTGGTTTGAGCGCCGTCATCCCTCCAAAACCCTCGAGTCGGCGAGGTTGGTGGATCGGATATGTGCGGCGGGGCGGGCAGAGAATCGGGCCGCCGCGGCACAGCTGAGCGCGATCGGGGAACTGTTTGCCTATCGGCTCTCCCGGTGTTCAGAGACCGAGGACTGGGCCATCGACACCATGGGGCGCTGGCCGCCGAAGTCGGGGCGGCGTTGCGGATCAGCCAGGGCCTAGCGGCCAGCCGGCTGCGCTATGCCCGGGTGATGCGTGAGCGGCTGCCGCAGGTCGCCGAGCTGTTTAAGACCGGGGACATCGACTACCGGGCGTTTCAAACGCTGGCCTATCGCACCGAGCTGATCGAGGATCGCCAGGTGCTGGCCGGCGTGGATGCCCAGCTGGCGGCGCTGGTGCCGCGCTGCCCGTCGCTCAGCCGGGGCCGGTTGGGCGCCCTGGTCGACAAGATCGTGGCCAACGCCGACGCCGATGCGGTGCGGCGCCGCAAACAACAGCAGACCGAGCGCCAGATCCGCATCGACGATGGTATCGGCGGTATTTCCCAGATCGAGGGCACCCTGTTGACCCCCGATGCCCACGCGCTGGACAAGCGGCTAACCGCGCTGGCGGCCACGGTCTGTGACCATGACCCGCGCACCCGCGACCAGCGCCGCGCCGATGCGTTGGGGGCCTTGGCCGCCGGGGCGGATCGGCTGGGGTGTGGCTGCGGGCGTACCGACTGCGCGGCCGGAAAACGGCCGGCAGCATCCCCGGTGATAATCCACGTGATCGCCGAGCAGGCCAGCCTCGACGGGCGCGCCCAGACGCCGGCCTCCGAAGTCTGTGCTGACGGGCTCATCGGCCCCGAATTGGTGGCCGAGTTAGCCGCCTCGGCCAAACTGATACCGCTGACCCACCCCGCCGACAGCGACCCGGAGCCGGGGTATGTGCCGTCGAAGGTTTTGGCCGATTTCGTGCGATGCCGCGATCTGACGTGTCGCTGGCCCAACTGTGATCGCCCGGCCTTCGATTGCGATATCGACCATTCGATTCCCTACGCCGCCGGCGGCGGGCCCACCCACGCGGCCAATCTCAGGTGTTATTGCCGCACGCATCATCTGTTGAAAACCTTCTGGGGCTGGCGCGACATGCAGCTGCCCGGCGGCACCCTGATCCTGACCTCCCCGACCGGGCACACTTATGTCACCACCCCGGGCAGTGCGCTGCTGTTTCCCCGCCTGTGCGCACCCACCACCGATCTGCCCACACCGGAAACCGCACCACCAAATGACTACTTCACCCAGCGCACTGCGATGATGCCCAAACGCCGCCGCACCCGCGCCCAAGACCGCGCCCAACGCATCGCCACCGAACGCCGCCACAACCATTACGCCCGCACCACCCCACAAACCGAACACACCGGCCAAACCGGACCCGCCCCGCCCGACACCAACGACGAACCGCCCCCGTTCTGACACGGAACGGCCTTGACGTAAGCGAGGTTCGCTGCCGCCGCGCCGTTACCGCTTGTCGGTCTGACCCGCCGCGATCTCGTCCGCCGCCTTGGCGACGATCCCCCCGGCCAGTCGCGACGACATCTCGGGGGCGTTCGCCGCGAACCGGGCCAGCGCCCGCTGACGCAGCGGGGCCACAGTGACCTCGGCGCGATTTCGCTCGATGGCGGTAACTACCGCCGTTCCGACCTGTTCGGGCGTGCCGGTGCCGATCAGCGGCGGCATGGCGGCACCCGAATCGGCGAACATCCCGGCGCCACCGATAGCCCCCGGGCTGACCACCGAGACGCCCACCCCGGCCGGTCGCAGGTCGTCGCGCAGGCACAGCGCGAAGCCCCGGATGCCGAATTTCGTTGCCGCATAGAGCGAGGCGCGCGGTGTGGCGGCCTTGCCAGAGATCGACGAGAGGAAGACGAAGTGCCCAGACCTTCGTTTGGTGAACACCGGAATCAGTTCGCGCGTCAGCTGTACCGGCACCTCGAGGTTGACCCGCAGCGCACGCTCTACCTGCTCGGCAGTGAAGCTGTCGAGTTTTCCGGAGGCCGGCAGCGCGGCATTGGCGACCAGGATGTCGATCTCCCCCGCTTCGGCGAGCAAGGCAACTGCGGCACCGGATTCAGACAGGTCGCTGACGACCGTTCGATGGTCGAGTCCACTCAGCGAAGCCGCGAGCTTGTCCAGCTCCGCCGGTTTGCGGGAGCTCAGGATCAGTCGTGCGCCGCGGTCGGCGAGTGACGCGGCGATCGCTCGTCCGAGGCCGCCGGTCGCGCCGGTGAGCAGCACGGTCCTGCCGGTTAGTTCCACTCGCTCGACGCTAGTCGATCCGGCGGCTCAGTATTCGAAGCGGTTCAAGACGTCGTAGTCGCCGAACGGCGTCGCATGCAGCAGCCGGTACATCAACCGCACCGGGGTCGCCTCGATTTTCTTATAGCTGGCTAGTGCGGAGGTCTGTTCGCGGAAACGCAGCCTCGGGTTCCACTGTTCAATGTCTCGGACATCGCCGATGCCCCACTTGACGATGCCTTTGGTGAATATCTTCGACAGCCGGGGACCCATCGGCGAGATGGTGTCGAAGAGTATTTCGCCGTGCTCGAACCGGTCGGTCAGGCGCGCGAACAGCTGCCGCACATCGCCTTCGGCAAGGTACATCAGCAGCCCTTCGGCGGCGACCAGTGTGGGACGTCCGGTCGGAATCTGCTGCAGCCAGCCGGGATCGGTCACCGACGAGCCGATCATGCGGTAGTTGTCCGTTTCGTCGTAGAGCCGGCGGCGCAAGTCGATGACGCTCGGCTGGTCGAGATCGAACCAGAGCGCGGAAGCGGGGATCGCAAGACGATATGCGCGGCTGTCGAGCCCACAACCGAGGTGCAGCACAACCGCATCGGGATGCCGTCGAAGGAAATCAGCGCACCAGTCGTCGAGCCGCTTGGCACGCAGCACGACCAGATACTGATTGGTGGCGGGCAGCGAGGTGCGATGTATCCGCTTGAAGTCGTAGTCGATCCGATCCACTGCTTCGGCGGCCGCCCCATCACCCAGGATGGGCTTACGTGAACGACTTTCATACGCACGCAAATACAGGGTCACCAAGTTCGTCCATTCCACCGAACCCCAACCGACCGAACTGAAGTCGACTTTGGGAGGCGCCACGATTGCCCACCAATCTCCGAATCTCACCGGCCCAGCGTGCGGACGGTCCCGAGCGTACCGAAGCCGACTGCTCACCGGCGAGGGCGGTGGTCTTCGCGGATGGGATCGTGGAAGTATCAGGGAATGCCAAACCGACTGACCGGCAAAGTCGCCCTTGTCAGCGGGGGCGCCCGGGGAATGGGCGCCTCTCACGTTCGGGCGTTGGTGGCCGAGGGCGCCAAGGTGGTCTTCGGCGACATTCTCGACGAGGAGGGCAACGCCGTGGCCGCCGACATCGGAGACGCGGCCTACTACATCCACCTCGACGTCACCGATCCCGATCAGTGGGAGGCGGCGGTCGAGGCGGCCCTGAGCAGGTTCGGCGGGCTCGACATTCTGGTGAACAACGCCGGCATCCTCAACATCGGAACCATCGAGGACTACGCGCTGTCGGAATGGCGGCGGATTCTCGACGTCAACCTCACCGGCGTGTTCCTGGGCATCCGCGCGGTCGTCAAGCCCATGAAAGCCGCCGGCCGCGGATCCATCATCAATATCTCCTCCATCGAAGGGCTGGCCGGCACCATGGCCTCCCACGGCTATACCGCGACCAAGTTCGGGGTGCGAGGGTTGACCAAGTCGACGGCGGTGGAACTCGGAGTCAACGGAATCCGGGTGAACTCCATTCATCCCGGACTGGTCAGGACGCCGATGACGCAATGGGTGCCCGAGGATCTGTTCCAAACTGCGCTCGGCCGCGCCGCCGAACCGCAGGAGGTGTCCAACTTGGTCGTGTACCTGGCCAGTGACGAGTCGAGCTATTCCACCGGCTCGGAATTCGTCGTCGACGGCGGCACCGTGGCGGGCCTGGGACACAAAGACTTCTCCGCCGTCGACGTTGCCCAGCAACCCGATTGGGTCACGTAGCCCGGCAGCCGAGCCGGCCTGGCACTCGCACCGGTACCAAGGCCACTAGATTTGAGGACTCAAGTCACTAGAACGCGCGGGCGGGGCCGGGTGAGATGGTGGCGTGACTACCCTTCCTTCTGCCGGATCGCTTCCGATTTCCACCGTTACCGGTGACCCGGTGGCCCGTGTCGTCGCCGACGCCACCGTGGCCGACGTCGCCAACGCGATGGTCGCCGACAACGTCGGGGCAATTGTCATCGGCGACGACGAACGGCCCGCCGCGCTGGTCAGCGAACGCGACATCGTCCGGGTCGTGGCCGCCGGGAAAGACCCGAATACTGTGCGGGCCCTGGACATCGCCAGCACCAAGCTGGTGTGGTGCGACGCCGAGGCGACCGTCGACGAGGTGGCCAACTGGATGATGCAGCGCTACATCCGTCACGTTCTGGTGGAGCAGGACGGTATGCCCGCCGGGATCGTTTCGGCTCGCGACCTGCTCGGCGTCTACTGCGCCGAAGCCGATCTCGACATGGGCTGACCGGGACCGGGGGTCAGAAGGCGTCGGGGTTGCGCCGGATGTCGGCGGGCACCGGGTGACGGTACAACCGCGCGGCGTTCTCCCAGGTGACCTTGCGGATCACCGGTTCGGGCAGCCCGCCGATCTGTTCGTGGATCGTTTGTTGGGTGTGCGGCCACGTCGAATCACAATGCGGATAGTCGGCTTCCAGCATGATGTTGTCGGCACCGATGCGGTCATACTGGACGAACGACGACTTGTCCTCCACCGCACAGAACCAGAAGTTTCGGGTGAAAACCTCTGCCGGAGTCAGGCTTTCACCCATGGCCTGCCAGGTGCCATACATCTGGTGATAGCTCAGCATGTGGTCGAGACGATCCAACAGCCCTGCCACCCAGCCGATTCCGCCCTCCGACAAACAGATCTTGAGATCGGGGAACCTGCTGGGCAGACCCGAGTACAACCAGTCGACCGCAGCCGAAATGGCATAGGCGAAAAACAGCACACCCGCGACATCGGGCGGCGCGTCGTCGGTGGTGGACGGCGACGAACCCGACGACCCGATATGCAGATTCACCACGGTCCCGGTTTCGGCACACGCCGCCATCATCGGATCCCAATGGTCCGAGTGGATGCTCGGCAACCCCAGCATCGCCGGGTTCTCGGTGAACGTGACCGCGTGAAAGCCACGCTCGGCGTTCTCACGGATCATCGTCGCGCCGAATTCGGGATCCAGCAGCCAGGGCAACTGGCAGGCGATGATCCGGTCCGGATACGACCCGGCCCACACCTCGAGGTGCCAGTCGTTCCATGCCCGCACCGACGCCAGCGCCAAGTCGCGATCCTTGGTCACCTGCTGTAGCCGCTGGCCGGCGAAGCCGGGCAAGAACGACGGGAAGTTCAGCGAGGCGTAGACGCCGTTAAGATCCATGTCTTTGATGCGCTCGTGGATATCCCATGCGCCCCTGCGCATCTCGTCAAAGCGCACCGGCTCGAAACCGTACTCGGCCACCGGCCGCCCCACCACGGCGTTGAAGCCGACATTGGGCAACGCCTGACCGTCGTAGACCCACGTCTGTCCACCCTCGGCGGTGTCCACGACACGTGGTGCTCGGTCGGCGAACCTGCGGGGCACGCGTCCGGTGAAGGTATCCGGCGGTTCGACGATGTGGTCGTCGACCGAGATCACCGTGTAGTGGCGTTGTGCCCGCGGTGGGTCGGGCAGAAACGTCACCGACCGATCCGCGCCGGTCTTGGCGGTCGTGAAGTTCGGGTCCGTGGCCAGCTCATCGATCGATTTCATGGTCGTTCAGCTCAGAACTTCTGGATCAGCCTTGATGGTCATTCGCGCGGCGCCGGCCCAGTACACGTCGGCGGCGCGTTCGATGAGCGAGCGTTGCATACCCGCCATGTCCGCCCAGTTCATCTGCGCGGGTTCCTTGCCGGTGAGCATGACGTCGTAGGCCAGCTTGCACACCCGTTCGATCGAGGCGGCGCGGTAGACGGCCTCGGCCAGACTGCGGCCGGTTGCGATGACGCCGTGGTTGGCCAGGATCGTCAGGTTGGCGTCTCCGATGTGTGCCGCGAGATCCGCTGCGCGGGAAGCGCTGTCGACTTCACCGTGGTAGGTGTCGACCAGGCACAGATCGTCGAGGAATAGCGAGCCGGTCTGGTGCACTAGCTCGGGCAGCCTGCCCAGCGCGGCCAGTACACACACGTAGTAGGGGTGGTTGTGGATGACCACCCTTGCGTCGTCCCGGACGCGGTGCAGTTCGGTATGGATCTGGATCGCCGGGGTGACATCCCACCGGCCGCGGACCACTCGCGCGTCGGCGTCCACCACGCAGATATCCGACGCGGTGAGCTCCTGCCACCACAGCCCCCACGGGTTCACCAACATGTCGGTGTGCCCGTCGGGTTGCCAGGTGATGTGTCCGGCCATGTTCTCGGCGAACCCGATCGCGGCGAGGTGGCGGAAGGCCACGGCCAGCGCCTGCTCGTCGGACAGCTCGACTCCGATCGGGGGCATCGCGGCCGGCGCCCACACCTCCAGACCGCCCGGGCGTGGCTCAGCAGTGTTCATCATCGACCTCCATCCTGGCGCGAATGTCGTCGCGGAGCGTGCTTTTGGCGACCTTGCCGCCCGAGGAACGAGGCAGTTCGTCGACCACGATCAGTCGCTCGGGCAGTAGCTCTTTGGAATAGCCCAAGCCCAGCAGATGATCCACCAGTTCGGCCAGCTCCAGGGTGTGCGAGCCGACGAGTTCGGCATAGAGGCAGACCTTTTCACCGAACACCGGATCGGGCATCGCGACCGCGGCGGCCACCGCGATCGACGGATGGGTCAACACGGCATCTTCGACCTGCGCCGCACTGATGTTCTTGCCGCCGCGCACAATGAACTCGGAGATCCGGCCGGCGACAGTCAGGTACCCCTCGGCGTCGATCTCGCAGAGGTCACCCATGCGCATCCACCCGTCGGTGGTGAACAGCTGGTCGTGGCCGGTGCCGTCCAGATAGCCGAGGCTGGTCGCCGGTCCCCGGCAGGCGGGCTGGCCGCGGCCGGCCGCGGTGACGTCGCGATCCCCGTCGAAAAGCCGGACCGACATCTCCGGCACCACCCGTCCAGCGGTCCGCAGCCGGCGTTGCCGCTCGTCATCCAGCGTGGTCCCGCTGAGCAGCCCGGTCTCGTTGGAGCCGTAGAACTGCAAAATCTTGGCTCCGGTGATTTCCTCGAACTCCGCGGCCGGCCGGTACGGCACCGCCTCACCGCCGGTGAAAACGACACGCAGCGAGCTCAGGTCGTAATTCCGGCACCCGGCGTCGGCCATCAGCATCGTCAACTGCGTACTGACACAACACAGCACCGTGACCCGGTGGTCGGCTATCGCCTGCGCCGCCGCCCTTGTGGTGAACCGGTCCAGGATCACCGCGGTGGCGCCAAGATGGATCGGAGTCGTGTGACTGGTCCAGATCCCGAACCCGAACGGTGTCGCGATGACCGGCAGGAACACGTCGTCAGAGGTCAACAACCCATGAGCGACGGCCTTCTGATGGAAGTAGTGCCAACGGTTTTGGGTATGCACCACACATTTGGGCCGTCCCGTGGTGCCGGAGGTGGAGTTGATCAGGAAGACGTCGTCGGGTCCGAGCCGGCAGTCGATGTCCAGCGCCCCGGGTTTGGTCTCGACGCTCAGCGCCGGCGCTCCCCCGCGCCGGCCGAGCACCAGCAACGGCACCGAGCATTCGGCGGCCACACCCGCAGCAGCGTGGCTCCGCTGCCGGTCGCTGATCAGGATTTTCGGCCGGGTATCGCGCACAATCGGCACGACTTCGCGAGGGCCGGCACGCGCGCCGAGCCCGACGACGACGGCCCCGCAGCGCTCGATCGCGACGAACAGCAGATGGATGGCTGCCGAATCACCGTGCCACACCCCCACCCGGCCCCCCCGCACTACCCCGACA
>NZ_UPHQ01000251.1 GCF_900566055.1 Mycobacterium innocens | reverse complement strand
CGTTGCCAACGGTGCAGGCAGCTCCGCCAGCGGCACCGCCATCGGCGGCGTCGGGGGCGCAGGCACCACCGGTGGCCGCGGCGGCTACGGAGCCGGCACCCGGATCGGCGCTTATAGCGGCGCCACCGCCACTGGCACGGTCACCGGCGGCTTCGGGGGTGCGGGCACCGCCAACGGCCGCGGCGGCGGCGGCGGCGTCGGCATCGTCGCCGCTTACGGCGCGGGCGGCTACGCCAGCGGCATCGCTATCGGCGGCGCCGGGGGCGCGGGCACCACCGGCGGCTACGGCGGCAACGGAAGCTACGCCGGGATCAGAGGTAATAGCGGAGGCACCGTCACTGGCGGCACGGCCACCGGCGGTGACGGGGGCGCAGGTACCAACGGCCGCGGCGGCTACGGAGGCCGGGCCACCCTCTTGGCTAGCGGCGCGGGCAGCTCCGTCACTACTGGCTCCGTGACCGGCGGGGTCGGCGGGGCCGGCGTCGACGGCGGCATCGGCGGCGCCGGAAACATCGCCCTCATCAACGCCATCGGGGGCGGCACCGTCACCAGCAGCGCCACCAACGGCGGGGACGGCGGTAACGGCATCACCGACGGCATCGGCGGTACCGGTGGGCAATCCATCTTCACCGCAAACACCGGCGGCGCCATCACCACCAGCACCGGCACCGGCGGCGACGGCGGTAGCGGCACCGGCGCAGGCAACACCGGCGGCAACGGCGGGGCCGCCGACCTCACAGTTCCCCCTCCCGCCGTCGTGACGGGAGCAATCGTTAACGGTACGCCCGGCGCGAATGTGCCGTGACAGTTCGCCGCTGATCGAAACGCCCACCGCGGCCGGTCGAAAGACAATGCCGCGGTTGCCGTCACATGGTGCTGCGACTGCCCGGTCGAGGCATCTGGCTGCCGTTGCATCCGCGCAGTCGCTAGCACCGGCCCACCTGGAGCGACTGGGCATCCACATCGCCTAACCTAACCAGCCCCACATCGGCTATGGGACTGTCCCAGGTCCGTTCATCCCACGCTCGGTACGCGAAACCCGCGCTTACCTCACACGACCGTCAGCCCGGCGGGAATCCTCTCCGGGTCGCGCCAGAAGGCGTCGTGGATGAAGCGATTGAACAGATCCGGCGGTAGCAACGTGTCGCGTGGTTCGGCCGTGACCGTGGGGCGTACCGTGTGTAGTCCCGGTGTCCCGGCGCGCTCGTCGAACTCGGTGACGTCGTACTCGACGTGGCTGAAGTCGTGGTCGAACACCGGCTCACCGAGAAACGAGTAGACGGCCCGCATCGCCGTGGCCGGGTCGGTGCTCAGGGTTTCGTACTGCAGCAACAGAAGTCGATCTCGTTGCGCGCCGTAGCAGGCTTGCTTGAGAGCATCGTAGGGACCGCCCACCATGCCATCGGGCGCCACCACCTGTTGGGCGCGGCTATAGACCGTGCCGCCGGCGCTGTAGTTGAAGATCGACGACGGGCTAAAGACGTTGCGTTGAATCAACCGCTCGATGCTGTCCACCACCCACTGCAATTCACGCACGCAGGCAATCACTTTCGCATCGGGAAATAGCCGGGCAATCGCGGGCGTCCACGCACACCAGCCGCGGTTGGTGTCAAAGATCACCTGGGCGGTGGAGTCCGCATAGAAATCGTCGAACAACCCGCGCAGGATGCGCTCGCGCTTGGCGTCGTCGATGAATACCGAAAACTCGTTGCGCCCGCTCATTTCGTCGAGCAGGGCGCCGAACAGGCCGGCCAGCGGACCCGACATTCCCGCCTGGAACCGCGGGTTTTGTCGCAGCAACGCAGCCAGCAACGTCGAACCCGAACGCGGCAGACCCGAGATGAAATGAATGGCTACCACGGCACACCCCCGACCTACCTTCCGCACCATGAAATGCCCTGCGGACGTCACCCCGTGTGGTGCCGCCATGTTAGCCGATCGCACATGAACGCGGCCGCCCGCCACGACGCAGGCTCATCAAGATCGGTCTGCGGGAACAACACCGAGGCGAAGCAATTGTCCGTCGAGGTCCACGCTTGTCATAGGGGAAGAGTCCGCTCAAAGATGGTCAGCATCGATGCGAAAGGACTCGGCGGATGTCGTGGTCCTTGTGCGCGTCGGCTCCGACCGGGACATAGGTCATCAGCGCGTCAACGATGAGTACCGCGGCGTCTGTAGGGACGCGGGCCAAGTGGCCGTTGCCAGCCACCCGGTTGCTCGGCGCAAACCAGCGCGCCCGCGGTCACGTTCTGCGCCGCGCGGATTCTCCGTTCCATCGGCAGCCAGAACTGAAAAATCTGCTCATGCGGTGCTCAATCGAATGGATATTCGGCGGAGAAAGCGCTTTTACCAGCACAAACGCCATCCGAAGTCGGAGCCCCCTGTCAGGATTGAACTGACGACCGCTCGCTTACAAGGCGAGTGCTCTACCACTGAGCTAAGGAGGCCTGGTTAACCGGTGCCAGCCTAACGGGTCAGTGCTCGCTGTCGATGACGCGTTGCGAGCGCACCGGCCGCGACGACGAGCGTGGCCGGCGGCCCGGCAGCGGGATGCGCTCGGCGATGTTGCTGAGCGGGTTGACCACCATGGTGAGCGCGATGACGGCGTCTTGCAGGGTGGCGATCGCGGGCTCGAGCGCCTCCATCCCGGGCGCCAGCCGGGCCAGGGTGTCGGCCACGCCGGCGAGTTGTTCGAGCGGTCCGTTTCTCGACGTCAGCTTGTCGATCAGGCCGCCCTCGGCGAGCAGCCGATCAGCCAGCCCGTCCTCGGAAAGCACCCGTTCGACCAGGCCGTCTTCGGCCAGTATCTGGTCGGCCAGCCCGCCCGGTTGCAGCGCGCGCTGCATCGCACCTCCCTCGGCGGTGAGGCGGTCCAGCAATCCGCCGGGTGCGGTCAACAGGTCGACCACGCCACCCGGGCGCAGCATTCGGTCCATCGGCCCGTCGGGTGCGATCGCGCGTCCCAGCGGTGCGTCTTCGTCCAAGAGCTTGGCCAGCCGGTTGGCGCGCACGATCGCCTCTTCGATCCCCAACACGCTGGCCATGGCGTTGGACCCGGCATCGCCACCGGTCTCACCGAGTGCCTGCTTGGCCAGCCCGACTGCTGCGCCGGCCAGGTTGAGGCTGGTTTCGGCGGCGGCGAGACCGGCACGGGCGGGCGCAGTCGCGATGGCCACCAGGGTGTTGCCGAGATTCATCCTGCGAGTCTATTCGCGACGCGACCAAATAATTGCGCATGGGTTCAAGCCGATCAGCCGATTCCTGGCAGACTATTATCAGTCGACTGCCAACGAGCTCTCAGGAAGTACTCAATGAACGTGAAGCTAGTACTCAACTACGTGCTGCAGGAATGGTTGTCATGACCGCAGTGAACCCGGGCGAGGCCAGCACACCGGAAGCTCGCATCCTCGTCGTCGACGACGAGGCCAACATCGTCGAGCTGCTTTCGGTGAGCCTGAAGTTCCAGGGATTCGAGGTTCATACGGCCAGCAACGGAGCCCAGGCGTTGGACCGGGCTAGGGAAGCCCGCCCGGACGCGGTGATCCTCGACGTGATGATGCCCGGCATGGACGGCTTCGGGGTGCTGCGCCGACTGCGGGCCGACGGCATCGACGCCCCGGCGTTGTTCCTGACCGCCCGAGACTCCCTGCAGGACAAGATCGCCGGCCTCACCCTGGGCGGCGACGACTATGTGACCAAGCCGTTCAGCCTGGAGGAGGTTGTCGCCCGGCTGCGGGTCATTCTGCGCCGCGCCGGCAAGGGCAGCGCCGAACCGCGCAATTCCCGCCTGACGTTCGCCGACATCGAGCTCGATGAGGAAACCCATGAGGTGTGGAAGGCGGGCCAGCAGGTGTCGCTGTCGCCCACCGAGTTCACCTTGCTGCGTTACTTCGTGATCAACGCCGGCACGGTGTTGAGCAAGCCGAAAATCCTCGACCACGTGTGGCGCTACGACTTCGGCGGCGACGTCAACGTTGTCGAGTCCTACGTCTCGTACCTGCGCCGCAAGATCGACACCGGCGAGAAGCGGCTGCTGCACACCCTGCGCGGGGTGGGCTACGTATTGCGGGAGCCACGATGAGCGCGCTCCCTTGCCCGGCTAGGTAGGGAGTATGGCCACGCACCGTCGACGCGGAATACCGCTGCGGGTAAGCCTGGTCGCGGCCACCCTGGTTCTGGTGCTGTGCGGTCTGCTGGCTTCGGGTGTGGCGGTCACCTCGATCCTGCGGCACAGCCTGATCAGCCGGATCGACTCGACGCTGCTGGACGCCTCGCGCACCTGGGCGCAGTCCCCGTGGAAGCACTCGGTGTCCAACGGGGAAGGGCCCGATCCCGCCCGGCCGCCGTCGAAGTTCTACGTGCGCGGCATCAGTCCCGACGGCCACACCGTCACCGCCATCAACGACCGCAATGCCGAGCCGGCGTTGCCGCCCGGCAACGACGTCGGTCCCGATCCGACGACACTGCCCTCGGTGAACGGCTCCGACATTCAATGGCGCGCGGTCTCGGTGCACGGGAGCCATGGCGGCCTGACCACCGTGGCCATCGATCTGTCCGACGTCCAGCACACGGTTCGATCATTGGTCTGGTTGCAGATCGGCATCGGCGCTGCCGTTCTGGTTGTCGTGGGTATCGCCGGCTACGCGGTGGTGAACCGTAGCCTGCGGCCGCTGGCCGAAGTGGAACAGACAGCCGCGGCGATTGCCGCCGGACAGCTGGACCGCCGTGTTCCCGAACGCGACCCCCGGACCGAGGTAGGGCGACTTTCGCTGGCGCTCAACGGGATGCTGTCGCAAATCCAGCAGGCGGTGGCGGACTCCGAATCGTCTGCCGAGAATGCGCGCGGTTCCGAGGATCGGATGCGCCGCTTCATCACCGACGCCAGCCACGAACTACGCACGCCGCTGACCACGATTCGCGGCTTCGCCGAGCTGTACCGCCAGGGTGCCGCCCGCGACGTCTCCATGTTGCTGTCTCGGATAGAGAGTGAAGCCAGTCGGATGGGTCTGCTGGTGGACGACCTGCTGATGTTGGCCCGCCTGGACGTCCAGCGGCCGCTGGAACATCACCAGGTGGACTTGCTGGCGTTGGCAAGCGACGCGGTGCACGACGCGCAGGCGATCGACCCCGAGCGCACGATCACCCTGGAATTCCTGGAAGGCCCCGGCACTCCCGAGGTACTCGGCGACGACGCCCGGCTGCGCCAGGTGCTGAGCAACCTCGTCGCGAATGCGTTGCAGCACACCCCGGCAAGCGCCGACATCACCGTCCGCGTCGGCACCGAGGGTGACGATGCGGTGCTCGAGGTGGCCGACAAGGGACCGGGCATGAGCCAGGAAGACGCGTCGCGGGTTTTCGAGCGGTTCTACCGCACCGACTCGTCGCGGGCCCGAGCCAGCGGCGGTACCGGCCTGGGACTGTCGATCGTCGACTCCTTGGTCAGAGCTCACAGCGGTGCTGTCGGCGTGACGACCGCGCCGGGGCAGGGGTGCTGTTTTCGCGTCACCCTGCCGCGTGTCAGCGAGGTTGCGGCTCAGGTCAGTTGAGCCAGTGCGGCCTTGATCTTGGCCTGCGCCTCGTCGAGCGACTCCGGCGACGGGTTGCGGTCGACGTGGGCAAATCCGAAGTCACGCAGGCTGCGGGTGGGGAACACGTGGATGTGCAGATGCGGAACCTCGAGCCCGGCGATGATCACGCCGGCCCGTTCGGTTTGGAACGCCTTGCAGACGGCCTTGCCGATCAGCTGGCTGACCTGCATGACGCGGGCGAACACCGCAGTGTCCACGTCCTGCCACTGGTCGATCTCGGCGCGGGGCACCACCAGCGTGTGGCCTTGGGTCATCGGTTCGATCGTCAGGAACGCGACAACGTCGTCGTCCTCGTAGACGAAACGGCCTGGTAGCTCGCGTTTGATGATCTTGGTGAAGATCGACGCCATTCATCCAGCATAGGTGGGCGCATCGGCGGCCCGGCGTCACCCGAAGAGGTTGGGCGCGAAGCCGACAAGTCCACGCCCCACGGAGGCCACCACATCCGCCGCGGTAGGCAAGCCGACCAGTGACCCGTGTGAGAAGTACGGCCCGCTGTTAGGTGTCAGAGACGAATAGCCGTCGTTGACAATCGGCTGCAGAAACGAGTTGAGGTTGTCGACGATTGGTTGTGGGACGCCGATCTCCTTCAGCGGCAACAACATTGGCAGAGTCGACGAGGGGATCAGGTAGGTGGTGATGGTGCCGCCCAAGGAGGTGGTGGCGCTGGACACCTGCACCGCGTCCGACAGCGAGGCAAGTGATGCCGTGTTGTGGAAGTAGGCCGCCCCGAACAGCGAATTCATCCGCTGCCGGCAGGTTCCAGGGTCGGTCCGGCGGATTGCCCCAGAAATCGTACTGGCCGTACACCACGCTGACGTCGTACTGGGTGTTCGGTAGTCCCTGCACCGTGTAGTCGATCAACGGCACGGTCATCCCGTTCGGCAGGTAGATGTTCGCTAGGCCGAGTTCGGGGCTGGAGAACATGGCGAACTGCAGCGCATGAGGCGGCGGAGCGCTCGGGTTGGTTGCCAGGTAAGCCAATTCGCGGTTGATGACGATGGTTCCCTCCGACAGCCCGGCAATGTGCACCGGTGAGCCGTTACCGTTGGCAAACGCATTCATGATCTGGTCATTGAGCGCTCGCTGTCCCATGGCGACGGCGCCGTTGGTGCCGGGAGCGGCCAGGCTACCGCTGAGGATGCCAATGCTGGCCGGGTAGTTGACAAGCTGAGCGGTGGTGCCGCGGAACCAGTTCTGCCCGATGGCATGGTTGAGTAAGTCGTACCCCTGCAGGATTGATACCGAACTTGGCCCCGGGACACCGCCCTGAAGGAGCACCTGCCCGAGATAGGGCAGCGTGGTGATTACTCGCCGCTCGCACGCTAGGCGTGGCTTTTCGCGGGCCTGGGGCTTCAACGGCTTTCGGTCGGCCGACCTGGTTACGGTTCGTCGTCGTCTTCGTCGCTCCGCAGCAGCTTTTCTGGGTGTGCATGGTGTCGGTGCGGGGTTGACCATGATCAAGGTGGGGTCTGGGGGCTCAAATCTCGAAGCGAAATCGTTAGCACAGTGTTGCCGTGTCGTCGTCCGCGATCGCCAGAATCCTCGGTAACCCAATGCACGGGAGGGGACCTTGGTGCGGTTTCCCGCGGCAATGTTGGCCGTTCCTGCGGCATTCCTGGCCGCGTGCGCCATTTCTCTTGTGCCCGGGGTTGTTTCGCGAACGATCCCCGCTTCGGCGCGGGCGGCCGCCACGTTCGGTCCGTTGGCGCCACCGAATCCGTTCATGGCGCCGAACGGGTTGGCGTCCATGCACAACGACGCCGCCTCAGCCGACGCGGGGCCGCTTCCGGGGCCCGGCGCCCGGCCGGCGGCGATCTTGGCGTACCCGCTGGTGGCCGCGTGTCCGACGATCACCCAGGGGACCGACGGTCTGGTGTTGGCATTGTGCACGTCCGACATCACCCAGGCCCCGGTGGTTCACCTGATCGATCCCAACGGGATTGTGCCGCGGGTCATTCCGCTGGCCAGCCTGGATATCGCCAAGGGCGGACTGCTCGGCGGCGTTTACGCCTACTTGGACAACAACAACCAGTTGGTGATGATCGACGGAACCAACCAGCTGCTGCGCATCGCTCACGCCAAAGACAGCAAGGGCTGCTGGCAGCTAACCGTCACCGAGTCCACCGACGTGTCCAGCGCAATTCCGCCAGGCGACCAATCCGTCGGCGTCGTCCCCGATTACCTCGGCAACGTCTGGTTCGCCACCGGCACCGGCGTGGTCGGGGTGGCAAAAACAGGCGGGGGCGTCGCCAGCGTGCAGCTACCCGCCGGCGAGCAAGTGGCGAACAGCATCTCCGCGTCACCGAGCAACCGCGTCGCGGTCGCCACCACGTTCGCCCTTTACGAACTCAACCTCGACGGTATGGGCAACCCGCAGGTGTTGTGGCGCCAGGCTTATGACCGAGGCCCAGCCCGTAAACCCGGGCAACTGAGTTGGGGAACCGGTTCCACGCCCACCTATTTCGGCCCGACCGGTGCCGACTACCTGACCATCGTCGACAACGCCGATCCGCTGGTCCATGCGCTGGTCTACCAATCCGGAACCGGCACGCTGTTTTGCCAGCAACCGGTGCTGACCCAAGGAGGCCCGGGCAGCGAGAACTCTCCCATCGGGGTCGGGAATTCGATGTTCATCGCCAGCACCTACGGCTACCCCTATCCGGCGGTCCCGGCGGGCGCCGGTCCGGCAGTGCCGCCGACAGCGCCGTTCGTCGGCGGGATGACCAGGGTAGACGTCGAGCCCACTGGATGTCGCACGGTGTGGGACAGTCGAACTCGCAGCGCCGCATTGCCGCATCTGTCCATCGCCGACGGCCTGATCTACACCATCACCCGGATCGGATTGGACAATACCACGCCGCTTGATGCCTTCGCGTTCGCCGTCATCGACCCCAACAACGGGAGAGTGCTTCTGCAGCAACCAAAATCGGCTACCATTCTCAGCGACCCGATTCAAACCGCCTGCATGGTGTTGATGGGTAACAAGATCATGCAGGGCAACATCACCGGAATCGGCCGGATCGGCTGATACGCTTATTCCTCCTTGCCGAACGTCATCATCTCGAGGTTCCAGTACCCGCGCATGTTGGTGATCAGCCCCTCGTCGTTGATGCGATAGGTGAACACGCCACGGACCTCGCTGGTGAAGCCGCCCGGAAACCTGCTGCGCAATACCAGGATATGGGCGACCTCGTTGGGCGAACTCGACGGGAACGTCTCCTCGCAGGTGATCGTCAACTGATTGGCAGCGATGTTGGTGTCGTAGAAAGCGGCTACGCCGTCTTTGCCGTGCACCCCGGTGCCGTCCGGATTCGTGACGGACTTGCCGATCGGGTCCTCGATCACCACGTCATCGGCCATCAAAGCGAGCCAACCCTGCCGATCGTGAGCTTGCACGCAGCGCCACGACGACTGCGACGCCGTCAGCGCCGGAGATTGGGCCGTCTGGGTCATCGATCGGCGTCCGTGAATCGGATGACGCCGCGAATGTTCTTGCCGTCCAACATGTCCTGGTAGCCGTCGTTGATCTGCTCCAGCCGGTACTGACGGGTGATCATGTCGTCCAGGTTCAGCTTCCCGGCCCGATACATCGACAACAGCTGCGGAATGTCGTACTGCGGGTTGCCGCCACCGAAGATGGTGCCCTGCAGGTTCTTCTGCATCAAGGTCAACATCGCCAGGTTCAGCGTCACATTGGTGTCCAGCAGGCTGCCGATTGCGGTGAGGACGCAGGTGCCGCCCTTGGCGGTGATGGTCAGGTAGCTGTCGATGTCGGCGCCCTGGAGTTCGCCGACGGTGATGATCGCCTTCTTGGCCATCAGACCATAGGTGACCTCGGCGATGCCCATCAGCGCGGCATTCATGTCGGGATAGACGTGGGTGGCGCCGAATTTCAGCGCCTGGTCGCGCTTCCACTCCACCGGCTCGACGGCGAAGATGTAGCGCGCGCCGGCGGCGACCGCGCCCTGCAGCGCGGCCATCCCGACGCCGCCGAGGCCGACGATGGCGACGTCGTCACCGGGGCGGATGTCGGCGGTGCGCACCGCCGAGCCGTAGCCGGTGGTGACGCCGCAGCCGACCAGGCAGGCGACCTCGAACGGGATCGACGGGTCGATCTTCACCACCGAACTGCGATGCACCACCATGTACGGCGAGAACGTCCCCAGCAGCGTCATCGGGTAGACGTTTTGGCCGCGGGCCTGGATGCGGAAGGTGCCGTCGCTCACCGCCGCACCGGCCAGCAGCCCGGCTCCCAGGTCGCAAAGATTGCGCAGGCCGGCCTGACAGGTGGGACATCTCCCGCACGAAGGGATGAACGACAGCACCACGTGGTCACCCGGGGCGATGTCGTCCACTCCCGGTCCGACCTCGGTGACGATTCCGGCGCCCTCGTGTCCGCCCAGGACCGGGAAACCCGCCATCGGAATACCACCGGTGACCAGGTGGTTGTCGGAGCGGCACATGCCCGCCGCTTCCATCTGGATCTTGACCTCGTCCTTGACAGGGTCACCGATTTCGATCTCTTCGACCGACCACGGCTGGTTGAATTCCCAGATCAGAGCGCCTTTTGTCTTCACGGTAGACATGACCCCATTTCGCCATTGAATTGAGACTGCCCGGCCCCATCGTGCCGAGCAACGGTGGTGACGAGTACCACAGGGCACCCCCTGTGGCGCCAGCATAGCGCGCTTAACAAAACAAATGCTTGGTTGGGCCCCGGCGAGCGGCTCACCACAGCGGTACCGGAGCCTGGCCCAGCGGGTAATGGCCAGGCATTTTCTCGCCCGAGATGCCCCGTTCGATCCGTTTGCGCATGCCCTCCGACAGCTTCCCGTTCTTCATCAACTGCAGATAGAGCGCGGAGACGTGCCCGAAGTCGAAGAAATCGCGCTGCCACTCGATGAGCTTGTCGGCGTTGAGCCGAAACCAGCTGCCGCCGATGCCGTAGATCTCCTGCCGGCCGCCGTCGGCGTCGACGACGACCTGCTTCCAGAAGCCGACGATCTCCCCCTGGCGGTCGTCGATGATGACCTTCTGGTAGGGATACTGCCAATCCTGCAGCCCCTGCATCTCCAGGCCCAGCGCGATCTCGCGGATCTCGTCGATCCCGACGCACATCACGTCTTCCTTGGGCCCGATGTTCCAGCCGTAGGTGGCGTCGATGGCGTAGAAGCCGGCCAGCGGCGTCCAGTCGCCCGCCTGTTCGCAGTCCTTGTTGGCCTGCAGCCAGGTCTGCACCCACTCGTCGAGTTCGGCACGTTCGAAAGAGACCACTTTCGCCAGCCCTCCGTCAGTCCTGTGTCGTGGTGATGAAAAGTGCTTGGGTGGGACACATCCGGACCGCCCTCTCGATTTCCGAGCGGGCCGCCTCGGGCGGCGCGGCGTCGACGACCTCGACCTTGCCCCGTTTGGGCACCCGGAAATAGTCGGGCGCCTCCAGTTCGCACATCGCGTGGCCCTGGCACAAATCCAGGTCCGCTTCGATCCGGTACCCCATCGTCAACCCCTACGGCGGCGGTAGCGCACGCTGGCGGGCCGCGCCAACTGCACCACCATCTTGGAGTGGTCGTTGCGGTAACTCTCGGGCGGCTGCGCCATCTCGAACTCGTACTCGCGCAACAACACCGAGAAGATCGCCTTGATCTGCATGGTGGCGAAGGCCGCGCCCACGCAGCGATGCCGGCCGGCGCCGAACGGAATCCATGTCCAGCGGTTGATCAGATCCTCTTGGCGTGGTTCGTCGTAACGCTGCGGCACGAATGCGTCGGGATCTGGGAAGTCTTCGGGAATCCGGTTGGAGATCGCCGGTGAGGCCGCCGCGAGTTCGCCTTCGTGAATCGGGTAGCCCTCGACCTCGAATTCGCCCTTGGCCACCCGCATCAGAATGATCAACGGCGGGTGTAGCCGCAGCGTCTCCTTGAGCACGTTCTCCAGATGCGGAATCTGGCGCAGCGCATGAAAACTCACCGGCTGCCCGTCGGTATAGAGCTCGTCGAGCTCGGCGATCACCTCGGCGTAGGCGTCCGGGTGGCGCAGCAGTTCGATCAGCGTCCACGCCGAGGTACCCGAACTGGTGTGGTGCCCGGCGAACATCAACGAGATGAACATGCCGGTGATCTCGTCGGCGGAGAACCGCGGGTGGCCGGCCTCGTCGCGGATCGACACCAGCACGTCGAGCATGTCGCGGTCGCGTTTGTCACTGGGCGGGTCGGCGATCCGCTGGTGCATGATCTCCTGAACCAACGCCACCAATCCTTTTCGGGCTTCGTCACGTCGGCGGAAGCTTTCGATCGGCAGATACGGGTCTACGTAGCAAAGCGGGTCGGTGCCGCGCTCGAGTTCGTGGTAGAAGTGTGCGAATCGCGAGTCGAGCTGGTTGCGGAACTTGATGCCGATCAGGCACGAGGTGGAGGTGTAGATGGTCAGCTCGGCGAAGAAGTCCAGCAGGTCGATTTCGCCTTGCTCGCCCCAGTTCTCGATCATCCGGTGCACTTCGCGCTCGATCGTGCTGGCGTGGCCCTTCATGTGCTCACCGCGCAGCGCCGAATTGTGCAGCATCTCTTTACGGCGTTCGGGGCTGGCGTCGAACACCACCCCCTTGCCGAAGATCGGTGTCATGAACGGATAAGCCTGCGCCTGGTCCAGCTCTTCGTCGGAGGACCGAAAGAAGAACTCGTTGGCCTTGGCGCCGGACAGCAAGACGACGTGTTTGTCCGCCAGTTGAAACCCCCCCACGTCGCCGCACTCGTCGCGCACCCGCTGCATCAGGCCGATCGGATCGGTACGGAACTCTTCGAGATGTCCGTGTTCGTCCTGGCCGCCGGACACTCGCGGCACGATCGCTGTGATCATGAATCCAGCTTTCCCTCATCCACGGATGCTTTTTCATCGACCCTGAGCTGCTGCCGCTCTGCGGCGGCGGCCAGCGGCGCTTCGGGCTGCAGCTCCATGTTCACCACGAAACCGCCCCTCGGGGTCTCCGCGACGAACGCGATCGCCCGGGCGATATCGGATGCCCGCAGGAAGTAGTTGTGGCGCGCCTGACCCCATTTGGCCCAGTCCTGCAGGGCCGGCCCGATCGACTCGACCGGCAGGCTCCAGCCCATCCCGGTCTTGGTCGGGCCCGGATGCACGATCGATGCGCGCACACCGGTGCCTTCGAGCTCCATCTGCAGATTGGTCACCATTGCCACCAGCCCGGCCTTCGCCGCCCCGTAGGCGCCCATGTGCGGACGCTGACGCAGCGCCACATCCGAGCCGACGAAGATGAGGTCACCGCGCTGACGGTCCAACATGCCCGGCAGCACCGCCGCGGCCAGCCGGTTAGCCCCGATCAGGTGAATCCGGACCTGCGATTCAAAGCTTTCGGTGTCGGTTTCGTGCAACCGTCCAAAGTAGGTGTCGCCGGCGCCGGCGACCAGAACCTCGATGTCGCCGAGTTGTTCGGCGGCCCGGTGCACGAAGTCCTTGACCGAGTCCGGATCGGTGACGTCGAGGGGCAGCGCCACGGCATCGCCGCCGTCGGCGCGGATCTTCTCGGCAATCTCCTGACACTTCGCCACCCGCCGAGCACCCAGCGCGACCGGAAACCCACGAGCCGCAAGCTCTATCGCGGTGGCCGCGCCGATGCCCGAGGACGCGCCGGCAACAATCGCCGGTCTGCGGTCCGGATGTGGTTGAAAGCGTGGCATTCAGCGGACCTCCACGGCTATCGGTAGCGAAGCGAAGCCGCGGACATTGCTGGAGTGGACGCGAACGGCATTGGCCTCGTCCACCTGGTATCCGCGGATCCGCTTGAAGAGTTCGGTGAGCGCCACCCGGGCCTCCATCCGGGCCAGGTGGGCCCCCAGGCAGAAATGCGCGCCGCTGCCGAAACTCAGGAGCTTGGAGCCGATTTCCCGCCCGATCAGGTACTCGTCGGGATTGTCGAACACCCGCTCGTCGCGGTGAGCCGACCCGGGCAGCAGCAGCACGACGTCGCCCTCGGGAATCCTGGTGTCGTAGAGGGTGAGTTCGCCGACGACGGTGCGGGCCAGGATCTGGCTGGACGTGTCATAGCGCAGCGTTTCCTCGACCCACAGCGGCACCCGCGACAGGTCGGCGTAGACCGGGGTCAGTTGGTCGGGATTCTTGTGACCCCAATATGCGGCGTTGGCAAGGAGTTTGGTGGTCGTTTCGTTGCCGGCGATCACCATCAGGAACATGAACCCGAGGATTTCCTCATCGGTGAGCCGGTCGCCGTCGATCTCGGCGGCGAGCAGCGCCGAGGTCAGGTCGTCGGTCGGCTTCCTGCGACGCTCGGCAACCATCTGCTGGTAGTAGAGGATCAAGTTGATCGACGCCTCGATCGCCGACGCCGGCACATCGGTCACGCCGTCCTCGCGGTGCATGACGCCGTCGGCCATGGCCCTGATTCGGTCGCGATCGGCGACCGGGACGCCCATCAGTTCGGAGATCACGTCCATCGGCAGTTTGCCGGCGAATTCGGCGACATAGTCGACGGTTCCGGACCCGGCATGATCCAGCATGCTGTCCAGATGCTGCACGGCCAGCTCGGTCACCCGTGGCTCGAGCTCTCGAATCCGGCGCGGGGTGAACCCTTTTGACACCAGCGTGCGCAACCGAAGATGCGCCGGGTCGTCCATCGCCAGAAATGACATCGTCTTGGAGGCATGCGGGCCGCGGGACACCGGATCCAGTGAGACGCCGTCGCGGTTGGACAGCGTGGTGCTGTTGCGGAAACCCTGATGCACATCGCGGTGCCGCGACACCGCCCAGAAGCCGAGTTCTTCGTTGTGGTACAGCGGCGCTTCGTCGCGCAGCCGCCGGTAGTAGGGGTACGGATCCTCGTGAAAGTCGTAGTCGTAGGGGTCGAGGACGACGTCGGGGTTGCCGATATGGACGCTCATGCGTCACCGGCCTTTTCGGCGCCGGCCAGAATGAGGCGCACCACGTCGGCCAGCCGATCGGCGATCTCGTGATAGGTGAACTCGCCGCTGCCGGCTTGCACCAGCGCCCCGAAAAACGTCATCTCCAGCGCGGATACGGTGGCGGGTTCGGCGCCGGGCCCGATGGCCGACGCGATCCGGCGGTGGATCTCGGCGCCGATGCGCTCGCGGGTGGCGCGTACCGCCGGGTCGGCGCCACCGCCGAGCAGCGCGGCGGTGCACGCGGCGCCGACCTCGGGTTCGTCGGCGACCACCAGGGCCAGGTGGCGCAGTGTCTGATCCACCCGGGCGGGCATCGGGACGTTGACGTCGGTGAAGTAGGGGACTTGCCGGACCAGGTCGAGGTAGACCTCGGCGATCAGGTGATTTTTCGACGAGAAATAGGTGTAGGCGGTGGCTGGAGCCACCTTGGCCCGGGCCGCCACCATGCGCACCGTCAGATCGTTGTAGGAGTTCTCTCGCAAGGTCTGCATGCCGGCTGACAGCACCTTGCGGAAGGTCTCTTCCTGGCGCCGGTTGCGTGGTCTGTCCCCGACCTGGGGCACCTGGCCCGGGACCGTAACCAGTGCATCGCTGGACACCTGTCCAAGCTAGCCGACAGTCATGGCGCTGGGCAACCCTGGAGGCGAAAATGCATTTCAGCAGGTGTAATACGCCGCTGTCAGCGGGGTGACCATTAGCTGCTCTTGCACCACCGCAGTACCTGAAGCTATGGTTCGAAAGAGCGATATCGGACAGTTGTCCATCCAAGTGGATTATCCTCTCAGCCAGCGAAACAGCCAACGAATCAGGTGGGAGCGGTAGATGGCCTTGTTGGCCGACGGAGTCAGTGCGTTGTTCGTCGACGGGAAGCTGTCCGACGGTGGTGCGGGCACCTTCCCCACGGTCAATCCGGCCACCGAGGAAGTGTTGGGCGTCGCCGCCGATGCGGACGCGCAGGACATGGGACGCGCGATCGAAGCGGCGCGCCGTGCCTTCGACGACACCGACTGGTCGCGCAACACCGAATTGCGGGTGCGGTGTGTGCGTCAGCTGCGCGACGCAATGCGCGCACACATAGACGAATTACGAGAACTGACCATTTCCGAAGTCGGTGCGCCGCGGATGCTCACCGCCGCGGCTCAGTTGGAAGGTCCGGTCGACGACCTGGCGTTCGCGGCCGACACCGCCGAGTCCTATTCCTGGGAACAGGATCTCGGCCGGGCGGCACCGATGGGGATCCCGACCCGGCGCACCCTGGCGCGCGAAGCCGTGGGCGTCGTCGGTGCGATCACCCCGTGGAACTTCCCGCACCAAATCAACCTGGCCAAGCTGGGGCCGGCGCTGGCCGCCGGGAACACCGTCGTGCTCAAGCCCGCACCGGACACACCGTGGTGCGCGGCCGTGCTCGGCGAACTCATCGCCAACCACACCGACTTTCCGGCCGGTGTCGTCAACATCGTCACCTCCAGCGATCATGGTCTGGGTGCGCTGCTGGCCAAAGATCCTCGGGTGGACATGATTTCGTTCACCGGTTCCACCGCGACCGGGCGCAGCGTGATGGCCGACGCCGCCGCCACCGTCAAGAAGGTGTTCTTGGAGCTCGGCGGAAAGTCGGCGTTCGTGGTGCTCGACGACGCGGATTTGACCGGGGCATGCTCGGTTTCGGCGTTCACCGCCGCCGTGCACGCGGGCCAGGGCTGCGCGATCACCACCCGACTGGTGGTGCCGCGGACCCGCTACGACGAAGCTGTCGGCATCGCGGCGCGAACCATGTCGTCGATCAGGCCGGGCGACCCCAATGAGCCCGGAACCGTCTGCGGGCCCTTGATTTCGGCGCGTCAGCGGGATCGGGTGCAGGCCTATCTGGACTTGGCGATCGCCGAAGGCGGCACGTTCGCCTGCGGCGGGGGACGGCCGGCGGGCCGGGACGTCGGATACTTCATCGAGCCGACGGTCATTGCGGGCCTGACCAATGAGGCCCGGCCCGCACGGGAGGAGATCTTCGGGCCGGTGCTGACGGTGATCGCCCACGACGGGGACGACGACGCCGTCCGTATCGCCAACGACTCGCCCTACGGCTTGTCGGGCACGGTGTACAGCGCCGATCCCCAGCGGGCCGCCGGGATCGCCGCGCGGCTGCGGGTCGGCACCGTCAACGTCAACGGCGGCGTGTGGTATTCCGCGGACGCGCCGTTCGGCGGCTACAAGCAGTCCGGCAACGGCCGCGAGATGGGGCTGCTCGGTTTCGAGGAGTACCTGGAAGCCAAACTCATTGCGACAGCTGCGAATTAGAGGAGACGGTGTGGGGCAATTCGAGAACAAGGTGGCTATAGTCACCGGGGCTGCTCAGGGTATCGGCCAGGCCTACGCCGAGGCCCTGGCCCGCGAAGGCGCCTCCGTGGTCGTCGCCGACATCAACGCCGCGACTGCGCAGGCAGTCGCCAAGCAGATCGTCGCCGACGGTGGCACGGCGATCCAGGTGCCGGTTGACGTTTCCGACGAGGAATCGGCCAGGGCCATGGCCCAGCGCACCGTCAGCGAATTCGGCGGCATCGACTATCTGGTGAACAACGCCGCGATCTACGGCGGCATGAAGCTCGACCTGCTGCTGACCGTGCCGTGGGACTACTACCGGAAGTTCATGAGCGTCAACCACGACGGTGCGTTGGTGTGCACCCGGGCGGTGTACAAGCACATGGCCAACAGGGGTGGCGGCGCGATCGTCAACCAGTCGTCCACCGCGGCATGGCTGTACTCGAACTTCTACGGCCTGGCCAAAGTTGGGGTCACCGGGCTCACCCAGCAGCTCTCCCGTGAGCTGGGCGGAATGAAGATCCGGATCAACGCGATCGCACCCGGGCCCATCGACACCGAAGCCACCAGGACCGTGGCGCCCGGCGAGCTGGTCAAGGACATGGTCAAACAGATTCCGCTGTCCAGAATGGGGACACCCGAGGACCTGGTGGGCATGTGCCTGTTCCTGCTCAGCGACCAGGCCTCATGGATCACCGGGCAGATCTTCAATGTCGATGGCGGACAGGTTATCCGATCATGACCGCGATACCCCGACTCGGCTACATCGGCCTAGGCAACCAGGGTGCGCCGATGGCCAAGCGCTACCTCGACTGGCCGGGCGGCCTGACCGTCTTTGATGTGCGGGCCGAAGCCATGGCGCCGTTCGTCGAGGGCGGCGCCGCCGCGGCGGCGAGCCTCGCCGAGGTTGCCGACGCCGACATCATCAGTGTCACGGTGCTCGACGACGCTCAGGTGCGCAGTGTGATCGTCGGTGCCAACGGGCTGGCCGCACATGCCAAGCCGGGCACCGTCATTGCGATTCACTCCACCATCAGCGACACCACCGCCGTCGAGCTGGCGCGACAGCTCGAGCCGCAGGGCGTCTACGTTGTGGACGCTCCGGTCAGCGGCGGTCCGGGGGCAGCAGCCGAAGGCAAATTGGCCACCATGGTGGGCGCCGACGACGAGACCTTCCAGCGGATCAAGGAGCCGTTCCGGCGGTGGGCGTCGCTGGTGATCCACGCCGGCGGGCCCGGGGCGGGAACACGGATGAAGCTGGCGCGCAACATGCTGACGTTCGTGTCCTACGCGGCGGCTGCCGAGGCGGAAAAGTTGGCCGAGGCAAGCGGTTTGAGCCTGCGGGCGCTCGCCAGGGTGGTGCGCCACAGTGATGCCCTCACCGGTGGCCCTGCAGCGATCATGTTCCGGGAGACCACGGCGCCGATGAAACCCGATGACCCGTTGCGTCCGCTGCTGGAGCACACCCGTGCGCTCGGGGAGAAGGACCTGGGTTTGGCATTGGCGTTGGGGGAGTCGCTATCGGTCGAATTGCCGTTGGCCAAGCTAGCGTTGGAGCGGTTGGCCGCCGGCCTCGGGGTACCGCACCCCGACCTAGCTGAGGAGACGTGATGAACGAGCTGCGCCGCAAGGGCCTGGACAAGATGAACGAGGTCTACGGATGGGAGATGCCCAACATCGAGGGCGACGCATACTTCGACCTCACCGTCGATCACCTGTTCGGCACCATCTGGAATCGACCGGGGTTGTCGATGCGTGACAAGCGCATCATGACGTTGACCGCGGTGACCGCCGTCGGAAATCGCGACCTCGCCGAGATCCAGATCAACGCCGCGCTGCTCAACGGCGAACTCGACGAGACGGAACTGAAGGAGATGGCCGTCTTCCTCACCCACTATCTCGGGTTTCCGCTGGGCTCTGCGCTCAATGGCGCGGTCGAAACCGTTGTGGCAAAGCGCAAAAAGGCCGCGGCGAAGGGCGCCGGCGAAGACAAGGAGGCCAACGTCGACGCCGCGTTGAAGATGCACTCGGGTAAGGCCGTTGAGTAAGCCGTAGGCGCTCGAACCCCGGCACTAAATCCCTTGTGTCACTTCAGCTTCAGTAGTCACTACGGGGCGTTTCTTGTCGGTGGCCCTTCGTAAGATTTCAGGCATGGGTTCGAGCACGCGTGAACAGATCGTCGGGGTGTTCAACGCGCTCGATGACGACGTGGAACGCTTGTGCGAGTTGTCCTTTGACGTACTCACCACCCCGGAACGGTTGCGGGTCTTGGAGCGGCTGGAGCACCTGGCGCGCCGGTTGCGGACGCCTCAGCACACGCTGATCAACCAACTCGACCTGCAGGCCAGCGAAGAAGAACTGGGTGGCAAGCTGCGTTCGGCACTGGCCGACAGGTTGCGCATCACCAAGGCCGACGCCGGCCGACGCATCGACGAGGCAGCTGATCTCGGGGAACGCCGCGCGTTGACCGGAGAGCCGTTGGCGCCGCAGCTGAGCGCCACCGCGGCCGCCCAACGCCAGGGGCTCGTCGGTGACGGGCATGTGCGGGTGATCCGCAGCTTCTTCGCGCACCTGCCTGCCGAGGTGGACCTGTCTACCCGGGAAGCCGCCGAAGCTGACCTGGCCCGCAAGGCCAGCGAGTACCGCCCCGACGAATTGGCCAAGTACGCCCAGCGAATCATCGACTGGATCAACCCCGACGGGGAATTCCGCGACCAGGAGCGCGCCCGTAAGCGCGGCATCATGCTGGGCAAGCAGGAATTCGACGGGATGTCGCGGATCAGCGGCATGCTGACCTCGGAGTTGCGCGCCGCCGTTGAGGCCGTGTTGGCCAAGCTGGCCGCCCCGGGGGCGTGCAACCCCGACGACGAAACACCGGTCATCGACAGCACACCCGATGAGGATGCGGTGCGCCGTGACAACCGCAGCCCGGCTCAGCGGAACCATGACGGCTTCCTTGCCGGACTGCGGGGGCTCTTGGCGTCGGGGGAGTTGGGGCAGCACAACGGGTTACCCGTGTCGATCGTGGTGACCACCACCCTCAAAGACCTCGAGGCCGCAGCCGGGAAGGGTCTGACGGGTGGGGGCACCTTGGTGCCCATGTCGGATGTGATCCGCTGGGCCGGCCACGCTCACCACTATTTGGCTATATTCGATCGCGGCAAAGCCCTGGCGCTGTATCACACCAAGCGCATCGCGTCCCCCGCGCAGCGAATCATGCTCTACGGCAAGGATCGCGGGTGCACGAAGCCGGGATGCGATGCCCCCGCGTACCACAGCCAAGTTCACCATGTCCAAGGCTGGAAGGTCACCCACCGCACCGACATCGACCAGCTGACCCTGGCCTGCGGGCCCGCCAACAGACTTGTCGAACAAGGTGGATTCACCACCCGCAAGAATGCCAACGGCGATACCGAGTGGATCCCGCCACCGCACCTGGACCACGGACAACCGAGAACGAATAGCTTTCATCACCCGGAGAAGCTCCTAACGCCGGACGACGATGAGGAAGCCGATTGACCCGCCAATCCGAGCTGTGCAGCATCCGGCGTGGCGTGCTGCCTCTTGGGCCCAACCCGACCCCGGCTACTCTGACGTCTCGTGCGCGTCCTGGTAATCGGCTCCGGTGCCCGTGAACATGCCCTGCTGTTGGCGCTGGCCAGAGATCCGCAGGTTACGCACCTCATCGTGGCTCCCGGCAACGCCGGTACCGCCCGCCTGGCCGAACAGCACGATGTCGACATCACCTCCGGCGAGGACGTCGTCGCCCTGGCGCGGCGGGTCCAAGCCGACTTGGTGGTCATCGGTCCCGAGCTGCCGCTGGTGCTCGGGGTGGCCGACGCCGTGCGCGCCGCCGGCATCGTCTGCTTCGGTCCCGGGAAGGACGCCGCCCGCATCGAAGGTTCCAAGGCATTCGCCAAGGATGTGATGGCCGCGGCCGGCGTGCGCACGGCCGCCAGTCAAACTGTGGACAACCCGGCCCATTTGGACGTCGCGCTGGATCGGTTCGGGCCGCCCGCAGGCGACCCGGCCTGGGTGGTCAAAGATGACCATCTGGCCGCCGGCAAGGGTGTGGTGGTCACGGCGGACCGCGATGTCGCTCGCGCTCATGCGGCGGGACTGCTCGAGGCCGGGCATCCGGTGCTGCTGGAGTCTTATCTCGACGGCCCGGAGGTGTCGCTGTTCTGTGTGGTCGACGGCGAGACCGTGGTGCCGCTGCTGCCCGCGCAGGACTTCAAGCGGGTGGGCGAGGGCGACACCGGGCCCAACACCGGTGGTATGGGCGCGTACGCGCCGCTACCGTGGCTGCCCGACGAGGTCTACCGGGAGATAATCGGTCAGATCGTAGAACCCGTTGCGGCTGAACTCGTTCGGCGTGGCAGCCCGTTCTGCGGCTTGCTGTATGCCGGTCTGGCGATCACCCCGAAGGGTCCCGCGGTGGTCGAATTCAACTGTCGTTTCGGCGATCCCGAAACTCAGGCGGTGCTGGCGCTGCTGGAGTCGCCCCTGGGGCAGTTGCTGTACGCGGCGGGCACCGGAAAATTGGCGGAGTTCGGCGAATTGCGCTGGCGAGACGGTGCCGCCGTGGCGGTGGTGCTGGCGGCCGAAAACTATCCCGGGCGTCCCCGGGTGGGCGACGTCGTCGTCGGCTCCGAAGCCGAAGGGGTGCTGCACGCCGGGACGATCCGGTGCGAGGACGGCACCGTCGTGTCATCCGGAGGCAGGGTGCTGTCGGTGGTGGGCACCGGCGCGGACCTGTCAGCGGCGCGAGCGCACGCATACGACATCCTCGGTTCAATTCGGTTAGCCGGCAGCCATTTCCGCAACGATATCGGCTTGCGTGCCGCAGAGCGAAAGATCAGCGTTTAGCTACCGGGACCGACACCGCCGGCGTCGTTGACCAGTTCGAAGTACGTCTGGCCCGGTTGTGATCTCAACACGGGGAGGCGTTTTCCGCTACCCCCGGTGTTGCGGACAGAAGGCGGTGATCGCCGCGTTGACGCCGGCGGCAGCCTGTGCGGGCGAGATTCCGGTGTTGTTCACGGTCGCGGCGGCGGCATCATCGGGGCTTGCCCCGTTTTGCAGGTCGGTGCACACGCCACGGCCAGTGGCGGCGGCAGTCCCGGGGTCGGTGACGATGACACCCGGAATCTGTGATACGAGACCGAGGAAGGTCTGTTCGGGGTCGGGTGTCGGTTGCCGCGGGACCGGTGCCGGGCGTCGGGGCGCCGGCGCGGCCGCAGCGGATGCCGGGGGCGGAATGTCCCTGCGCGATGGCACCGTTGGCGGCTGCGCCGCTGTGGGTGGCGGCACGTACTGCGCCACCTGCCGAGGCGGCGGCACCGCCGGTGGTGGCGGGTGCTCCGCCGGCTGGCGAGGCGACGCCACAGTCGGCGATGCGGCCAGCGGGCCCGGTGTCGAGTCGGTGTCGAACGGGTAGCCACTGGCGCCGACGGCCGTGACCGCGATAACCGTTGATGCTGCGGCGAAGAGCCGCCACCGACTACGTCGTTGCCGGGTGCCGGCCTCAGCCACGGCCGAGACCGCCGCGCTGTTGAGTGGCCTGCTCGCTACGGGTCTCGGCATGGTCGAAGCCGACGCTATCGGATGTTCGACGCGACGGGCTGCGTGTGCGAACGCGTCGGCGAAATCAGTGCAGCAGGCGAAGCGATCGGCGGGGTCCTTTGCGAGAGCTACGGCAAGCACCGGGTCGATGGCCGCGAGCAGCGGGTAAATCTGCGCTAGGGCCGGAGGCGGGGTGGTCAGGTGGCGGCTGATCACAACCGCCGGGTTGGTGTGCGGGAACAGTGGCGATCCGGTCAGCAGATGGTAGGCGGTGGCCGCTAGCGCGTACTGATCGGCGCGTCCGTCAATCGGTTCGCCCGTTAGCTGTTCGGGCGCCGCATAGGGAAACGTGCCGATGGTCATGTTCGTCGCGGTCAGACCACTCGTCTCGCCGATGCTCCGAGCTATTCCGAAGTCGCCCAAGAGAATCCGCTGATCGCCGCCGTCCGGCTCGGCGAGCAGGATATTCGCGGGGCTGACATCGCGGTGCATGACATTGTGGTGCTGATGCGCGTAGTCGAGTGCGCTTGCGATCGCTGCGATTATCGTGGCTACCTGATCTGCCGGCATTCCGGCCGGGAAGCGGTTCCGCAACAGGCTCGCCGCGTCGGTCCCGTCCACAAAGTCCATCGAGATCCATAGCTTCCCGTCGAACTCGCCTCGGTCGTTGACCCGCACGATGTTCGGATGCCACAACGCGGACGCCACGTCCGCCTCTCTGATGAATCGCCGGCGATAGTCGTCGTCAGCGGATACCTCACTGCCCAATATCTTGAGCGCTTCGCGGCGCGGCAGCCGTGGGTGCTGGGCAAGGTAGACCTCGCCCATTCCCCCGGCGCCCAGCAAACTTACAATCGTGTATCCGGCAAAGATCTCACCGGCTTCCAACCCGATGCCCGGGCCTTGATGACTTAACCCAATCATCGCACCGTCCATTACCGGAATGCCGAGTACGTTCTCAGCGCAGTTTGCGATTAGCTGGGGTTGATATTACCCAGCAATTTACCTTTAGGCCACCCCGGGTTTTCTTTGAGTTTACCTACAGTTCATCTTCGGGTATAGAAGAACGCCGGAGATCGGCACCCCGGTGCAGATCACGGGTCAGAACGCCACAGCCTGACCGTCGCGGCGCGGGTCACTGGCCGCGACATATCCGTCATCGAGACGCCAGATCGCCTGGCAGCTGCCGAACTGGTTGTAGTCGTCCACCGTGACCAGCTCATGCCCGCGCCCGCGCAAGTCGTCGAGTGTTGCCGGCGGAAAGCCGTTTTCGCAACAGACCTGCAGTCCCTGCACCCACCGGAATCGTGGACCGTCACACGCTGTCTGGGGGTTCTGACCGTAGTCGGCGATGCGGACCAGCACCTGCACGTGGCCCTGTGGTTGCATCTGGCCACCCATCACGCCGAAACTCAGCACCGGAGCGCCGTCCTTGGTCACGAACCCCGGGATGATGGTGTGGAAGGGCCGCTTGCCGGGTCCGACCTGGTTCGGATGACCTTGCGTCGCAACGAAACCCGAGCCGCGATTCTGCAGCGAAATTCCGGTTCCCGGCACCACCACGCCGGACCCGAAGCCCAGGTAGTTCGACTGGATCATCGACACCATCATCCCGGAGGCATCTGCCGCGGTGAGATACACGGTTCCGCCCCTTGGGCTTCCAGCCGATGCCGGGTTGGCGTGTTTGGGGTCGATCAGCGCGGCGCGCCGCCGCAAGTAATCCTCGTCGAGCAGGTGCTCCGGAAGCAGCGGCATGTGGTCGATATCGGCGACGTAGGTCTGCGCGTCGGCCAATGCGAGCTTGAGCGCCTCGATCTGCAGATGCACGCTGTCCGCGGAATCGACTGGCAGCGAGGCCATGTGGAACTGCTCGAGGATCCCGAGCGCGATCAGGGCGACGATGCCCTGGCCGTTGGGCGGTAGCTCGTGAATGGTGTAGCCGCGGTATGTTCCAGTGATGGTGCCCACCCAGTCGCTGCGATGGGCGGCCAGGTCGCCGACTCGCATCGCAGCGCCGTTGGCTCTGGCGTGCGCTTCGAGCTTTTCGGCCAGCTCTCCCCGGTAGAACGCCTCACCATGGCTGGCGGCGATCTTCTCCAGGGTGTCCGCGTGGTCTGGAAACGTGAACAGCTCGCCGGGTTTCGGCGCGCGGCCACCGGGCAGGAACGCCTCGGCGAACCCGGGCTGCGACGCTAACAGGGGTACTTGGGCCTCCCATTGCGCAGCCACGGTCGGTGACACCGGAAAGCCCTTGCGGCCGTGGGAGATAGCCGGCTCAAAAAGCCGTTCGAACGGCAGGCTACCGAATTCGCCGTGCAGCTCGGTCCAGGCCGACACGGCGCCCGGTACCGTCACCGAATTCCAACCGAGCGCGGGGACGCCGTTGCCGCCGAAGTATTCCGGCGTCCACGCCGCGGGTGAGCGGCCGGAGGCATTCAACCCGTGTAACCGCGTCCGGTCCCACACGACGGCGAACGCATCGGAGCCGATGCCATTGGACACCGGTTCCACCAGGGTCAGGGTGATGGCGGTGGCGATAGCCGCGTCGACCGCGTTCCCCCCTTCGGCGAGCATCCGCAGGCCGGCCTGGGCGGCAAGCGGCTGTGAGGTGGCGACGACGTTTTGGCCCAGGATCGGCATTCGCGGCCAGGCGTAGGGAAAACTCCAGCCGAACGGCGCAACAGACGGGTGCACCGGGCGATCCTCGCACGCCCGGCGGTCACGCCGTCAGCAGCGGCGCCATCCAGGTCAGCTCGGCGGGCAGCTGCGAGCTCCAAAACCCGCCGTTGTGCCCGCCGGGGGAGAAGCCGCCCGCGGGCGGGTTCGGCAGTTGAGCGATGAACTGCTTGGTCGCCGCATAAAAGGGATCGCTGTCGCCGCAATCCACCCGGATCGGAATGGAACTCAGCGCGGGCATGCCGAACACCGAGTTCGCCGCAAAGTCGTCGGCTCCGTCGAACGCGCCCGGTGCGGCCGCGCCGGCCGACAGCCACAGCGCCGGGCTCACCGCGCAGATCGCCGCGGTCCGGGCCGGTCCGAGTCGGCCGCCGAGCAGCAACGCCCCGTAGCCGCCCATCGACCAGCCCAGAAACGCCACCCGCGAGGTATCCAGGTTCTGGGTGTCCAGCAGCGGGATGAGCTCACTGAGCACCATGGCCCCGGAATCCTCGCCGGAAGCCCGTTTATGCCAGTAGCTGCCGCCCCCGTCGACTGCGACCACAGCAAACGGCGGTAGCCCGGCGTCGACGGCCTGCGCCAGGCCCTGTTCGACGCCGCCGGCCATCACGGTGGCCGCGTCGCTGCCCTTGCCGTGCAGCGCGATCACCGGCCGCAGCGGCTTGGTTTGGCCCGGCGGACGTGCGATCGCCCAATTCGTCGATATGCCCCCGCGCGCCGCCGACACGAACGAGCCGGTCGTCATCGTCGGCGCGGCCTGAGCCGGCGGCGGTGGATCGAGCGGCCGTATCGGCGCCAACAGAACGTTTGTGCCAATCGCCGGCGCCGGTGTGGCATGCGAAGTCCGTGGCTGGAACAGCATGTCGAGTGCGAATACGCCGCCTGCGCCAAGCGTCGCACTGGCGCCAAGGCCGAGCACGGCGCGGCGACTTAAGTCCGGCATGCGGGTCATCATGCCATGGCCGTTTAGCGAAAATGGCAATGCAGTACCAATTTCACTGGCAGCATGGGTGGGCGTGACGGCAGCAGTTACTCCAAAAGGAGAACGTCGGCGGTATGCGTTGGTAAGCGCCGCCGCCGAGCTGCTTGGCGAGGGTGGATTCGAAGCAGTGCGTCACCGAGCCGTCGCCCGGCGCGCCGGACTGCCGTTGGCCTCTACCACCTATTACTTTTCGTCCCTTGACGATCTGATCGCCCGTGCGGTCGAACACATCGGGATGATCGAGGTGGCGCAGTTACGGGCCCGGGTCAACGCGCTGCCACGGCGGCGCCGGGGACCCGAGACCACCGGTGAAGTGCTCGTCGACCTCCTTGTGGGGGATGTGGACGGCCCGGGGCTCGCCGAACAGCTGATATCGCGATACGAGCGGCATATCGCCTGTACCCGCCTGCCCGCGTTGCGGGAAAGCATGCGCCGCAACCTACGCCAGCGTGCCGAGGCGGTTGCCGAGGCCATCGAGCGATCCGGCCGGTCCGTGCGCATCGAACTGGTGTGCACCCTGATCTGCGCGGTCGACGGTTCGGTGGTCTCCGCGCTGGTCGAAGGGCGCGACGCGCGCGGCGCCGCGCTGGCGACCGTGGTCGATCTCATCGAGGTGCTTGCGCCGGTCGATCAACGGCCGATCCGGGTGTAGCGCTGCGGGCAACGTCGGCGTGACGATGTAGCCGGTCGCGAAGTCTCCGTAGACGGTGATGTCGGACGGGCGGCGTTCGGCGTACAGGGCGACGTATGCGCAGACGACGGCGTCGATCGGGTCTTCGGCGCGGCGCAGTTCGCACTTGCGCCCGGCGGCCTGCACCTGCCGGCGCAACGAGAGCCAGTCGCCATGACCGGTCACCCGCAGCGGCGTTCGGGTGTTTTCGAGTCCCTCGATGTCGTACATCAACTGCAGCAGTTCCGATTTGAGCTGCTCGACACCGCGGCCGGGCTTGGTCTTGTACTTCAGTGTGCGGGACAGCCGGAACAGCGCCACCGTCGCCGCATGCGGGTAGACCTCGATGGCCCGTCTGGGGCCCGCCGAGAACGGATCCATATCCAGGCCTAGCGCGCCGGCCAGCCGCGCCGCGCGCGGGCCGTCGGCGAACTCGGGTTTTCCGGTATTCACCGGATGCGCACCAGCCTCGAATGCGCGGAAGTCGCGGTTGAGTGCGGTCTCGGCCGGCCGTTGACCGGACGGGTTGGTCACCACCAGCGGCGCGTCGAACGCGACCCGGCAGGGGCCGGCCGTGTACGGCCACAACGCCGCCAGCACCGAGGAGTCGTCGCGGCCAGCGCAGATGTGCACCAGGGCACCGTCGGCGTCGAGTACTGCGACACCGGTCGGGTTGGCAGTGGCCCAGGCCAGATCGACGCCGGCGAAGTACATTCGCCAAGGGTACGGCCGACGGGAGTCCGCGCGATCTACCCGCGTCCGCCACAGTGCTCCTTCCGGGATGGGTGTGCGTGGTGCCCACTTAATGGGTTCTGATCGGCGCGACAACTCCCTTGGTTGCAGACCGTAAGCTGTGTCTTCGTGGGCATTCCGAACGTGCTGGCCTCCCGGTACGCCAGCGCCGAGATGGTCGCGATCTGGTCGCCGCAAGCCAAGGTGGTCGCCGAGCGGCGGCTATGGCTGGCGGTGCTGCGGGCACAAGCCGAACTGGAAGTGGAGGTTTCGCAGGAGGCGATCGCCGACTACGAGCGGGTGCTCGACGACGTGGACCTGGACTCGATCGCGGCCCGGGAGCGGGTGCTGCGCCACGACGTCAAGGCCCGCATCGAGGAATTCAATGACCGCGCCGGTCACCAGCACGTGCACAAGGGGATGACCAGCCGTGATCTGACCGAGAACGTCGAGCAGCTGCAGATCCGGCAATCGCTGGAGCTGGTTTTCTCCCACGGCGTGGCGGTGGTGGCCCGGCTGGCCGAACGGGCGGTGGCCTACCGCGACCTGGTGATGACCGGGCGCAGCCACAACGTCGCCGCCCAGGCCACCACCTTGGGCAAGCGGTTCGCCTCGGCGGCGCAGGAAACGCTGATCGCGTTGACCAGGCTGCGAGAACTGATCGACCGCTACCCGCTGCGCGGCATCAAGGGCCCGATGGGCACCGCGCAGGACATGCTCGACCTGCTGGGCGGCGGGAAAGAAGGCGCGGCCAAGCTGGCCCGACTGGAACGCCGCATCGCTGACTTCTTAGGTTTCTCAACCGTTTTGACCAGCGTCGGGCAGGTGTATCCGCGCTCGCTGGACCATGACGTGGTGTCCGCGCTGGTGCAGCTCGGTGCCGGACCGTCGTCGCTGGCCCACACCATCCGGCTGATGGCCGGGCACGAGCTGGTCACCGAGGGTTTCGCGGCGGGGCAGGTCGGCTCGTCGGCGATGCCGCACAAGATGAACACCCGCAGCTGCGAACGGGTCAACGGGTTGCAGGTGGTGCTGCGCGGATACGCCTCGATGGCCGCCGAACTGGCCGGAGCGCAGTGGAACGAGGGCGACGTCTTCTGTTCGGTGGTACGCCGAGTTGCCTTGCCGGACAGCTTCTTTGCCATCGACGGACAGATCGAGACATTTCTGACGGTGCTCGACGAATTCGGCGCCTACCCGCGGGTGCTCCAGCGGGAGCTGGATCGCTACCTGCCGTTTTTGGCCACCACCAAGGTATTGATCGCGGCGGTGCGCGCGGGTATGGGCCGCGAGAGCGCGCACCACGTGATCCGCGAGCACGCGGTGGCCACCGCACTGGCCATGCGCGAGGGCGCCGAGCCCGACCTGCTGGACCGGTTGGCCGCCGATCCGCGGCTGCCGCTGGACCGCGCGGCGCTAGACGCCGCCCTGGCCGACCGCAAGGCGTTCACCGGAGCCGCCGCCGACCAGGTCGACGAGGTGGTCGCGATGGTAGACAAACTGGTAGGCCGCTACCCGGAAGCCGCTAAGTACACACCAGGAGCAATCCTATGACTCTCGCGGGCGCGCTCTCGAGCATCCGGCGTGCCTCACCTACTTTGAGCGCGTGGCCGGCGGTGGTGCCTCAGCTATTTTGAGCGCGTAGCGCGGAAGGCTTGCCCGATGTGGAGGGGCAAGATCGATATGGCTGCAAGGCGGCAGGTAACCAACAAACTGCGAGGTCAGTACCGCAAGGCGTCGAAGGCGGACAAGGGCGAGATTCTGGATCGGGTGGTGGCTA
>NZ_UPHQ01000268.1 GCF_900566055.1 Mycobacterium innocens | reverse complement strand
GCGAGGCGGGGGCGCGCATGTATCGCACCGGCGACCTGGTGCGCTGGACACCCGAAGCAACACTGGACTGTCTGGGCCGCGCCGACACCCAAATCAAACTCCGCGGACAACGCATCGAGTGTGGTGAAATCGAAAACGCCCTGCTGGCCTGTCCACAGGTCACCCAGGCCGCCGCCACCGTGCACCACACCACTACCGGGGGCTCTCAACTCGTCGGCTATATCACCGGCTGCGCGCCCCTTGACCCCACGGTGGTGCGTCAGCGGTTGAGCACGCGGTTGCCCCATTACCTAGTGCCGGCTCAGGTGGTGGTGCTTGACCAGTTCCCGTTGACCTCCTCGGGCAAGCTCGACCGAAAGGCGTTGCCGGCACCGGTGTTTGCCACCGCCGTGTTCCGAGCGCCGCAGACCCGAACCGAAAAAATCGTCGCCGGCGTGTTCGCCGACGTGCTCGGTGCTGAGCGGGTTGGGCTCGATGACGATTTCTTCGCGATGGGTGGGGATTCTTTGCTCGCCACCCGGGCGAGCGCGCGGCTGCAGCTGGCGCTGGACATGGAAGTGCCGGTGCGGTCTTTGTTCGACGCCTGCACCGTCGGTGATCTTGCCGACTCTCTGCACCGCCAGCGTTCCGGCCGCACCCGGCCCCCGGTGACGGCGATGCCGCGCCCCGAGCCGATCCCGTTGTCGTACGCCCAGCAGCGGTTGTGGTTCCTCAACCAATTCGAAGGCGGCGCCGCGACCTACAACATGCCTACCGCTTTCCGGGTGACAGGGGCGCTTGACGTCGATGCGCTGGGCGCGGCCATCGATGATGTTGTCGCCCGCCACGAAATCCTGCGCACCGTGTACCCACAGGCCGATGGCGTGCCGTTCCAGCAGGTGCTGCCGATCCACGCGGGGATGTGGCGGCGCGGCGCGGCGGCGGTGGTCTCGCTGCGGGAGCAGGATTTGCCGCGGGAGTTGGAGGCGCTGGCGGGGTATCGGTTCGACTTGGCGGCGGAGATCCCGATCCGCGCGCAGATCTATTCGCTTGACCCCCAGCAGCATGTGGTGGCGATGGTGCTGCACCACATCGCCTGCGATGGGTGGTCGCTGTGGCCGCTGGTCAGTGATGTGGGCGAGGCGTATCGGGCGCGCAGCCAGGGTCATCAGCCCGAGTGGGCGCCGTTGGCGGTGCAGTATGTGGATTACACGTTGTGGCAGCGGGAGGTGTTGGGGCAGCACTCCGATCCAGGCAGCGTGATCGCCAGGCAGTTGCAGTACTGGCAACAGGAATTGGCCGACCTGCCGGAGGTGGTGTCGCTGCCCACTGACCGGCCCCGGCCCCCGGTGGCAAGTTACCGCGGTGACGCGGTGGAGGTGCGCATCGACCCACAGGTGTGGGCGGGGGTCAAGCAGCTGGCGGTGGCCCACAATGCGACTGCCTCGATGGTGTTGCAAGCGGTGTGGGCGGTGTTGCTGCACCGGGCTGGTGCGGGTGAGGACATTGTGATCGGCACGCCGATCGCCGGGCGCTTGGACGAGGCGCTCGATGAGCTGGTCGGGTTTTTCGTCAACACGTGGGTGTTGCGGGTTGGCGTCACTTCTTCGCACCGGTTCAGCGATGTGCTCGAGCAGGTGCGTCGAAAGGCGCTGGATGCCTACAGCAACCAGGATGTGCCGTTTGAGCGGCTGGTCGAGCAGCTCAACCCGGCCCGCTCGACGGCGCATCATCCACTGTTTCAGGTGTGCGTGGCCTTCCAGAACAATGTGCGCCCCGAGGTGGTGGAGATCGACGGCGTCAGCGTCGAGCAGATATCGGTGTGTAGCCATACCGCCAAGTACGACCTGGACTTCGATCTAAGCGAAGTGCCCGCCGATGAGGCCGCCGCGCCGATGGCCGCCGGGATGGTGTCGTATGCCACGGATTTATTTGACCGGGCCACCATCGAGCGGTTCGTCACCCGGTTCGTGCGGGTGGTCGAAGCCGTGGTGGCCGATGCGTGGGTGGTGGTGGGGGAGGTGTCGTTGCTGGATCGCGGTGAGCGTGAGTTGGTGGTGTCGGGGTGGTCTGGTGTGCGGGTG
>NZ_UPHQ01000065.1 GCF_900566055.1 Mycobacterium innocens | reverse complement strand
CCCCCCCCCCATCTCGTGAAGCAGCGCACCCCGGCGCGCAGCACCGCACCCCCGGTCGCCGCCGAGGCCAGCAGGAACAGCGCCGATGCCCATCCGGAGCCGATTGCTTCCTCGCACAACGACTTTCCCAACGCGGTGCCGAACGGCGGCAACCCGGCCAGCGCCAGCGCGACAAGCAGGTATAGCCCGGCCAGCTGCCATTGGCCGCGGCGCATCCCGCAGGCCACCTCGACACCCACGGCGACGTTGAGCAGCACCACCGAACCACCCGAAAACAGGTTGCCCAGCGTGCCGGTCGGCAACAGGTTGCGCAGGAACACACCATCGACCAGTAAGCCGACCAGCCCGATCACCACAAATCCGTCCGCCCCCAACGCTAGGGTCATTACGCCGGTCACCGACGCCAGCAGGATGGTTTCCTCTACCAGAGTGTCCAGCGCCCGTTGGTCGAAGTTGACCGATGCGACCACATTGCCGGTGGCCCGTGAAAGTGCGGCTGCCACAGCCAAATCCCGGTACGGGTGGTGGTTGTGCCCGAACCCCGGTAACTTCGCCAAGCCGATCCACAGCCACGCCGCCAGGCCCGCCGCGCCGACCAGGAAAACCGCCGTCCGGATGCCGCGGCTCACTGCCCGGCCTCTCCGGCTGCGCCGCCGTCGCGCTTGTCGGCCTGCCGGCGCACCGCCCGGATGGTGAGCATCACCATCAGCGGCCCCACGACTCCGCCAATCGCCAACTGCGACAACGCGACATCGGGTGCCTGCAGCACCACGAACAGCAGCGTGAGGGCCAGGCCGAACACCGACAACCCGATGGCCTGGCGGTCGGGTGCCCCGGTCAGCGCGACGACGGTTCCGGTGACGCCGACCAGCGTCACGGCCACCACGACAAGCGCGGTCATCGCGGTGACGTCTCGTCGATCAGGCCGTCATGCTCGGCCACCAGCCGGGCCGTCGCCGCCGAGACCACCGCCGCGGTCAGCAGGACCACCATGCTGATCGCGACGAGCATCGCCGAGGCCTGAGTCCAGCCCCGCACAATGACCAGTCCCACGCCGATGAGCGGCACGCCCACCGACGTCGCGGCGGTCAGCAGGTGCAGACGCTCGAACACCCGAGCCCGCACCGTTGCGGCAACTGCGCTGAGCGACAACGCCGCGACGCCGGCGAATACCACGGCCCAACCGATCGATTGGGCGTTCATCTCTTGCGGGCAAGAAGCCGGGTGTAGACCAGCGCGCTCGGCAGCGATACCAGGGCCAACACCAGCGGGACGATCAGACCCGAATCCCGCTGCCAGGCAACGCAATATACAGCCAACGCCATCACCGCGGCCACACTGGCGAACTCGAGTCCCACCAGCCTGTGGTGCGGAAGGCCTCGAGAGGACATCACCACACCCGGCACGAAAGCCCCGACCAGTAACAGCAGCACCGCCACTTCCCCCGCGTTCACCGCTGCACCGCCATCTCGAGCCGACTCGGGCGCGCCCGGGTGCAGTGCACCAGCACCGAGCGGTTGTCCCGATCACACTGCAGCACAACGGTTTCCGGTGTCGTTGCGAGGGCCAGAACCGCGGTCGCCCGCCGTGCCGCGGCCACCGGCCGGGTCTCGTCGGGCAAGCGCAAGGCCCTGATGGTCGCGGAGTGCGCAGTGAACCGATGTGCCCACACGCCAACGGCCTGTGGCGGTACGTTGCGCGCCGCCGTCGCCAACCAGCCCAGCCAGCCGATCCGGAACTGCCGGCGGCCGGCGTTGGCGCGCCGGGCCGACCGCGCCATCACCGCGACCGGCAGCGTGCACCCAGCCATCACCGCCAATTACGCCGGCGTGCGCGCGCTCAGCGTGGCCAGCCAGACACCGGCGGTCAACACCCACCAGAGGCCGGTTTCACCGAGAAACTGGGGCAACCGCTTACTTGCCCCGGACACGGCGATTGTGCTTCTTGATCGCGTCGACCAGCTCAGACTTGGTCATCGTCGACCTGCCGTGCACATCGAGCCGCCGCGCGACGTCAAGTAAGTGTTTTTTGCTGGCGTTGGCGTCGACACCCTCCGCCGAGCGGCCGGTGTTGCGCGGACCACCGCCCTTGGCGAGTTCGTCCGACGGGCCCTTCTTTTTCTTGGGCTCCCAATGGTCGCCGACTTTTTCGAAGCTGTGCTTGAGGGCGGCGTAGGCCACCCGGTGGGCGCGTTGCTCGCTGCCGTACTCCTCGGCGGCGGCATCATGGGCTTTGGCGAACGTGCGCTGCGCCTTGGCGTTGGAGCGCTGCAGCGTGCTGGGCAGCTCACTCTTCTTCGGCTTGCCGCCCTTGGTCGTCTTCGGCATTGGATCTCCTCCTTATCTCAGCCCTCGGCTGCCTGCTGGGCCGTCGCGTAGGCCAGCTGCAGGAAGTCGGCGCCGGCCAGCGCGGTGAAAGTGCCCGCGACCAAACGGGTGAACCTCGGCGCGAAGATCAGCCCGATCACCAGGGCGGTGGCCACCCACATGTCCAGGCAGAAGGGGCAGGTCAGGAGCTCCCCGAGGGTGTGCCGCAGCGCGCTGTCTTCCCGGACGTCCTCGTGCACCTCGGCGGGACCACCGGTGCCGGCGTGGCGGGCAAACGGCGCCCGCAACGGACTGGTGACCGCATCCTTGGTCAACGAGCGGGACAACTTGTGGGTACCGACGGTGACCGTGAAAAGATCCTGCGCCCGCCAGCGCTTTGGCAGCCTTTTGCCGGTGGCCGCGGCGACAATGGCGGTAAGCCCGACCACCACACCGTAGATGGCGAGGACCATCAGGTAACCGCCAAGTGGACGCGGATTGTCGCCGCGATAGGTGTCGGCTTCCCGTCGTGCCCGCTCGGCCACGCCGCTGGTGACTTCGGTCGCATCGCCCACAATCGCTCCTCAATGGTCGTGATCTGGACGTCGATTACCCCGAGTCAGGGCCTGGCAATCCCACCAATGGGGTGCGGGACAGCGGACGCGCGCGTTCGGCCGCCCTGGTCATCGGCAGGCCGTCCCGCTGCGGCGGCACGAGTCGGGTGATCCACATCCTCGCCGGACTGACGAGGGCTCGGCCCATGCGGCCGCCCAGGTCCTCAGCTATTTGGAGGCGTGGATCCGCGCCCAGGGACGAGCCTCTTCGAGTTCATAGGCCAGCTCCAGCAGCCGGTCTTCCCGCCCCAGGTCGGCTGCCAGCATCATGCCCACCGGAAGCCCGCTGGCGGACTGGGCCATCGGCAGCGAAATCGCCGGCTCCCCGGTGACGTTTTGCAGTGGCGTATATGCCACCCAATTGGCCATCCGGTCCATGACCTGCTGATAGTCGGTGGGAGCGAGATAGCCGATGCGCGGCGGCGCACCGGCTAGCGTAGGCGTGAGCAAGGCGTCGTAGGTACCGAAGAATTGCGCGGTGTGCCGCCGGACTCCACGCAACCGGACGATCGCGGCCGGGAGCAGATGAAAATTGCGGCGGGCATTACGGGCCAGCCCCAGAGTCAAGCTGTCCAGCCGGGTCCGGTCGAACGTCTTGCTTAACGTGAGCCGACCGGTGCGCACTTGCGCCAGCGCCATCAGTCCCCAATACAGCACAAAGTCCTCGGTGAAACTGGACGGGACCGGCGGCTGGTCAACCTGCTCGACATGATGACCGAGCTCTTCGAGCAAAGCGGCCGACTTCAGCGTGAGTTCACGCACCTCTGGGCTGGCCTCCACGTGAACCGAGCGCGTGATCACGGCGATCTTCAGTCGTCGCTTACCCGGGCTGGTCACATCGCCCACCGGAGGCAGCTTGGGCAGGCGCCACAGGCGCTCGGCCTCTCGATAGAAAGCGGCGGTATCGCGCACCGAGCGGGTCAGCACCCCGTTGGCGACGATGCGTATCGGCAGCCGCCGCAACTGTGGGTCCAGTGGCAGCCGGCCGCGCGACGGCTTGAGCCCCACCAGGCCGTTGCAGGAGGCTGGAATGCGGATGGAGCCGCCGCCGTCGTTGGCGTGCGCAATGGGTACCACCCCGGCGGCGACCAACGCTCCCGACCCCGATGACGAGGCGCCCGCCGTGTAGTCGGTATGCCAGGGGTTACGGACGGGTCCCAGCCGCGGGTGTTCGGCGGCAGCGCTGAACCCGAACTCCGACATCTGCGTCTTGCCCAGCGCGATGAGGCCGGTGGACAGCAGCACTCGGGTGATCTCGCTGTCGGTGCCCGCCCGATGCGGCGTCCACGCATCGGTGCCCCGCATCGTCGGCAGCCCGCTGACGTCGACGTTGTCCTTGATATAGCTGGGCACGCCGCCGAAAAAGCCGTCGGCGGTGCCGCGCTGGGCCGTGTCGCGCGCCATGTCGAAGGCCTCATACGCCACCGCGTTGAGCTTGGGGTTGACGGCTTGGCTTCGCGCGATCGCAGCCTCGGCCAGCTCGGCCCGGTCCACCTGACCGCACCGGATGGCCTCGGCGAGGGCGACGGCGTCGAGATCGCCCAGCGCGTCGTCGCCGAAAGCGTGTATGCGGGTCATGGGCTGTAGCTAAGCCTGACCCACCTCGAACCGGACGAATCGGGTCACCGTGACCCCGGCTTCCTCCAGCAGAGCCTTGACCGACTTCTTGTTGTCGGAAACCGATGGCTGCTCGAGCAGGACGGCGTCCTTGAAGAAACCGGTCAGCCGGCCTTCGACGATCTTGGGCAGCGCTTGTTCCGGCTTGCCCTCCGCCTTCGCGGTCTCCTCGGCGATGCGGCGTTCGGTGGCCACGACGTCCTCGGGCACATCGTCACGCGACAGGTAGCGCGCCTTGAGCGCGGCTATCTGCAGCGCGACGGCATGAGCGGCATCTTTGTCCCCACCCTGGTACTCGACCAGCACACCCACCGCGGGTGGCAGATCGGCCGAACGCCGGTGCAGGTAGGTCTCGACGGTGCCGTCGAAGTTCGCCACCCGGCGCAATTCGAGCTTCTCGCCGATCTTGGCCGACAGCTCGCCGATTGCCTGCTCGACGTTCTTGTCGCCCGCTTGAGCCGCCTTGAGCGCGTCGACGTCGGCGGCTTTCGACGAGACGGCCGCCGCCACGATCTGATCGGCCAGCGCCTGGAATTCCGCGTTCTTGGCGACGAAGTCGGTCTCGCAATTCAGCTCGATGAGCACGCCCTCCTTGGCCGCGACCAGGCCTTCGGCGGTGGCTCGCTCGGCGCGCTTGCCGACGTCCTTGGCGCCTTTGATCCGGAGCGCCTCGACGGCCTTGTCGAAGTCGCCGTCGGCTTCGGCCAGCGCGTTCTTGCAGTCCAGCATGCCGGAACCGGTGAGCTCGCGAAGCCGCTTGACATCGGCAGCGGTGAAGTTCGCCAATGATCAGCCTTCCTATGAGGGGTCAGTGGTTGATTCGGTGGGGGTTTCGGCCGTCGGGTCGCCAGCCCCGGCCGTCACCGGAGTTGTTGCCGAGGCCAGCAGCTCCTGCTCCCATTCGGCGAGCGGCTCAGCGGCTTCCGCCTCGGGCTTGCCATCGCCGCGGCCCAGCCCGGCACGCGCTTGCAATCCCTCGGCAACCGCGGAGGCGATCACCTTGGTCAGCAGCGCGGCCGAACGGATCGCGTCGTCGTTGCCCGGGATCGGGTAGTCGACCTCGTCGGGGTCGCAGTTGGTGTCCAGGATCGCGATCACCGGGATTCCGAGTTTGCGGGCCTCGCCGACGGCAATGTGTTCCTTGTTGGTGTCGACGACCCAGATCGCCGAGGGCACCTTGGCCATGTCCCTGATTCCACCCAGGGACCGCTCCAGCTTGTTCTTCTCCCTGGTCAGGCCCAGGATTTCCTTTTTGGTGCGGCCCTCGAAGCCGCCGGTCTGCTCCATCGCCTCGAGCTCTTTGAGGCGCTGCAGCCGCTTGTGCACGGTGGAGAAGTTGGTGAGCATGCCGCCCAGCCAGCGCTGGTTCACGTACGGCATGCCGACGCGGGTGGCTTCGGCGGCGACGGACTCCTGCGCCTGCTTTTTGGTGCCGACGAACAGCACTGTGCCGCCGTGGGCGACGGTTTCTTTGACGAACTCGTACGCCTTGTCGATGAAGGTCAGGGTCTGCTGTAGGTCGATGATGTAGATGCCGTTGCGGTCGGTGAAGATGAACCGCTTCATCTTGGGATTCCAGCGACGGGTCTGGTGCCCGAAGTGGGTGCCGCTGTCAAGCAGCTGTTTCATGGTGACTACGGCCATTGCCGGTATTCCTTTGTTGTCGGTTGCTTACTCGGCATCGGGTGAAGCCGGGCCCTGGCGGCTGCTGCGATGCCGGACCCTGTTACGGGACCGCTCGGCATGCGGTGCGAATTCCTCAACAACGGGAGTCGCGGTGCAGACGCGCGAAGTCAGCCCGCGAAAGACGAGCTGCGACGAGCAGTTTACACCCCGTGGGCTCATGGCTTTCCCCAGCCGGGGAGTACTCCCCAGAACCGTCAGCGGTGACTGGTACCGCGGTTGGCGCGGCGCTTCACTGAGCCGGTGCGACGGTTGGCGCTGATGCTGTGCTGGACGCTGGCCAGTGCTTCGCCGGCGGTTGCAGACGATTTTCGGCTGGAATGGCCGTTGCAGCCAGCTCCCGCCGTGGTGCGCGGCTATGACGCGCCCACGCCGAACTGGCATCCCGGACACCGCGGTGTGGACCTGGCCGCTGCTCCCGGTCAGCCCGTGTACGCGGCCGGCAGCGCGACGGTTGTCTTCGCCGGGTTGCTGGCGGGGCGGCCGGTCGTTTCGCTGGCTCATCCGGGCGGCTTGCATACCAGCTACGAACCGGTGCGCGCGACGGTCCGGGCCGGTCAGCGGGTGACGGCGCAGACGGTGCTAGGGACCGTGCTGGCCGGCCATCCCGGGTGCGCTGCGCGGGCCTGCCTGCATTGGGGTGCCATGTGGGGGCCGGCTTCGCGTGCCGACTACGTCGACCCGCTGGGTTTGGTGAAATCAACGCCGATAAGGCTCAAGCCGCTGACGGGCTGAGTTCTTGGTGCTCGCGGCTAGCAGTCGACAAACGCCACATCGGTACCATTAGCCACATGGGTCTCCGACTCCGGCGGCACTCTTTTTGCCCAGCTATGCGCGACAGTTTGTTGGCGCGGCCGCGGTAGCCCGCGGATCAAGCTCGACTGCCGTACCTGGCCAAGGGAGCGGGGTGGTGTCTCTTGTCGCTATTAGGTGGGCACATCGGACACCCCACCGGACCTAGAGACTGTTGAGGCAGGTGTGATTAGCGTGATCTGGGACCGACATACGGACTGGCGTGCCCGCCTATCCCGAGGAGCCGGGCTCGGCCGGATTGCCCTGCTCCTCCGCACGCCGCTGCGCGGCGTGCCCGCCTATCCCGAGGAGCCGGGCTAGGCCCGGGGATGGGCCTGATCGTGCACCGCCCGCAGCCGGTTTACCGCGACATGGGTATACAGCTGCGTCGTTGCCAGACTGGAATGGCCCAGCAACTCCTGGACAACCCGCAGGTCGGCACCACCTTCGAGGAGATGTGTGGCTGCACTGTGCCGCAGCCCGTGCGGCCCTATATCAGGCGCGCCGTTCACCGCGGCGACGGTCTGGTGCACCACAGTGCGCGCCTGCCGAACGTCGAGCCGCCGTCCCCGAGCGCCCAGCAGTAGGGCCGGCCCGGACTCGGCCGTGACCAGCGCGGGACGGCCATTGGCCAGCCAGGCTTGCAACGCCTCAGCAGCGGGCCGTCCGTAGGGCACAGTGCGCTGCTTGTTGCCCTTACCGAGCACCCGCACCACCCGATGCCCGGTGTCGACGTCGTCGATGTCCAGGCCGCACAGCTCGCTCACCCGGATTCCGGTGGCATAGAGCAATTCGACGATCAACCTGTCCCGCAAGGCCAGCGGATCACCCTGCTCGGCGCCGGACTTCGCGGCCGTCATCGCCGCCAACGCCTGATCCTGTCGCAGCACGGCGGGCAGCGTGCGGTGTGCCTTCGGAACCTGCAACCGGGCGGCCGGGTCGTCGGTCAACAATCCACGCCGGACCGCCCATGCCGTGAATGCCTTGACCGCCGAGGTGCGCCGGGCCAGCGTGGTGCGTGCGGCTCCCGCGCCGGCTGCACCGGCCAACCATGCCCGCAGCAGCGGCAGGCTCAGCGTTTCCAGGGCGGACCCGAGGTCGGCCAGAAAGGCGAACAGCGACCGCAGGTCGCCCAGATATGCCCGGCGGGTGTGCGCCGACCGTCCGCATTGCAGCGCCAGGTAGTCGTCGAACTCTCCGAGGATTGCGTCGTGCTTATCCGGCACGCCCCCACCGTCGCAGACGCGGCGCCGCGATTCAGTCGACGCGCCGCAGTGTGTCCGGGGTGAGATCTTTGCGCGTCGGGTAACCGTCGACGGCCATGATCAGGTCGGCTTCGGCAAGCATCATGCGCAAAACGTGCACGATGCCGTCGACTCCGCCCAGCGCCAGACCGTAGGCGTAGGGGCGGCCGACGCCGGCGGCGGTCGCGCCCATCGCGAGCGCCTTGATGACGTCGGCGCCGCTGCGAATCCCGGAGTCAAACAGCACCGGCAGCCCGTCCGCGGCCTCGACAACGGCCGGCAAACAGTCCAGCGCGGGCAGGCCGCCGTTAGCTTGCCGACCGCCGTGGTTGGAGCAGTAGATGCCGTCGACGCCGCCGTCCTTGGCGCGCCGGGCGTCGTCGGGGTGGCAGATGCCCTTGACGATCAGTGGAAGTTCGGTCAGCGAACGCAGCCAGCTGAGGTCGTCCCAGCAAAGCGGCTGTCCGAAGACCTGCGCCCAGCGCAGCACCGCACCCTGCCGGTCCTCTTCCGGCGGGCGCGGCAGGCTGGCGCGGAAAACCGGGTCGCTGGTGTAGTTGGCCAGGCAGTGACCACGCAGCTGCGGGAAGTTCGCGGTGCTGAGGTCGCGCGGCCGCCAGCCGGTGACCCAGGTGTCGAGCGTGACGACGATGCCTTTGAAACCGGCCGCTTCGGCGCGACGTACCAGGCTGGCGGCCAACTCGCGGTCGGTCGGCGTGTACAGCTGAAAGAACCCGGGCGTATCACCGGACGCGGCGGCGACGTCTTCCATGGGGTCGACCGTGAGAGTCGAGGCGACCATCGGTACGCCGGTGCGGGCGGCCGCGCGTGCGGTGGCCAGGTCGCCGTGGCCGTCCTGGGCGCACAACCCGATGACCCCGATCGGTGCCATGAACAGCGGCGACGGCAAGGTCAGGCCGAACAGTTCGATGGACAGGTCGCGTGTGGCGGCACCGACGAACATGCGCGGCACCAAACCCCAGCGATCGAAGGCCTCGCGGTTAGCCCGCTGGGTGCGCTCGTCGCCCGCTCCCCCGGCGACATAGGACCACACCGACGGCGGTAGTGCCACCCCGGCCTTGGCCTCCAGCTCCGCGAACACCATCGGCAGCGGCGGCACCACACCGGCCAGGCCCTGAAAATAGATCTCGTTCTGGTAGTCACCGAAGTGGGGCCGGTATGCCATGGGATGAGAATGCCAGCCGGCGTTCAGCCGCCGGCTTCGGCCTCGGCCAGTTCCTTCTTCCATTGCCGGAAGGTCTCTTCGGTGCGTCCGCGCCGCCAGTAACCGGAGATTGATGCCGCCCATTTGGCTTCCACGCCGCGCTCTTTGCGGATGTAGGGCCGCAAGTTGTGCATGACGGCTTGCGCCTCACCATGGATGAACACCTGAACCTGACCTGGCAGCCACTGCGCGGTGGTAACCGCCTCGATCAGTGGTGCGTGATCACCGGCACGATCCTCGGAAACCAGATCCGCGCGACCGCCGCGGTAGACCCAGTGCACGTCGACAGACTGTGGTGAAATCAATTCGATCTCGTCGTCGGGGCCGGCCACTTCGATGAATGCCTGGCCAACCGCTTTGGCGGGCAACGCTTCCAGCGCGGCGGCAATGGCTGGGAGCGCGGATTCGTCGCCGGCCAGCAGATGCCAGTCGGCGGCCGGATCGGGTGCGTAAGCGCCGCCCGGCCCCATCAGGTACATCTGCTGACCGGGTGCCACCGCAGCCGCCCACGGACCGGCCACCCCGTGTTCGCCGTGCACCACGATGTCGATCACGATTTCCCGCGCCACGGTGTCGACCTGGCGGACGGTCATGGTGCGTACCGAGGGCTGCTTGCCGGGTGGGAGGCCGGCAAAGCTGTCCAGGGTCAGCGGCCGGGGCAGTTCCGCCACATCGACATCGTCGGCGACGAACACCAGCTTGACGTAGGAGTCGGTGAAATCGTTGGGAACGAATGTGTCGAAGCCGCTGCCGCCGAGCCGCACCCGGACCAGGTGCGGCGCGAGTCGCCGGGTGCCAACGACGTCGAAGGTGTGCAGTGGTCGACCTGCCACGTATCCTCCTGTCCACATCCGACCCTTTGTCGACTATACGAGCCGGCCTGAGAAACCCGCCCGGGCCCGATCGGCACGGACGATGCGCCACCGGCCCTCGTCGCGCCGAGCCAGCCCGGTCACCTCGAGGATTGCCAGCTGTCCCAGCACCTGCTCCGGCAGCAGCCCCGAAGCGGCGGCGATCTCGTCGACAGTTGCGGCGCCGCAGCCGGGCAACGCTTCGTACACCCGACGTTCGGCCTCGCTCAGGCCGTCGAAGAGAGTGCTGGGCCGCGGCTGTTCGGCGGCCAGCTCACCCATGTGACCGACAAGCTCGACAATGTCGTCGACTCGGGTGATCAACTCCGCGCCGTCGCGCAGCAGCACATGGCAGCCGGCCGAAGCCGACGACGTCACCGGCCCCGGGACCGCCCCCACCGCACGGCCCAACGCCCGGGCCCAGGCCGCGGTATTGGCCGCACCGCTGCGCAGGCCCGCTTCCACCACCACCGCCGCACCCGCGACGGCGGCCACCAGCCGGTTGCGGGTCAGGAACCGGTAGCGGGCCGGACGCACACCGGGCGGGTATTCGGTGATCAGCAGCCCGTGCTCGCCGATGCGGTGCAGCAGCGACGAATGCCCAGCTGGATAAGGGACGTCGATCCCACCGGCCAGCACGGCGACGGTGGTGCCGTCGCAATTGAGCGCTGCGCGGTGGGCTGCGCCGTCGATGCCGTACGCGCCGCCGGAGATGACGGCAACGTCACGCTCGGCCAAGCCAGCGGCCAGATCTGCCGCGATGTGCTCGCCGTAGGCAGTCGCGGCCCGGGTTCCGACGATGGCGGCGGCGCGCGGCACCACCTCGTCAAGGCGCGCAGGGCCGCGTGCCCACAACACCATCGGCGCACCGCTGTACGGCTTGGCGCGCGCTGCAGAGCCACCGAACGCGGCAAAAGCGAGCACCGGCCATTCGTCGTCGTCGGGCGTGATCAGTCGTCCGCCGCGGCGCATGAGCAGTTCGAGGTCTGCTGCCGCCCGGTCGATTCCGCGCCTGGCCTGGGTGTGGCGCGCCAAGTCGCCGTCGACTTGCCCGCGCCGCACCCGATTTGCCGCCTCCAGCGGGCCGACACAGCGCACCAGGGCGGCGAGTTCCGCACAGGGCGGCTCTGCTACTCGGGACAGGTAGGCCCAGGCCGCCAGCACATCGGCCACTGCGGTCATCGCGAGACTCCCGGTTGCCGAAAGCTCAGCGCGGTAGCGACATCCTCGAGGCTCGGCGAGACCCGGCCGGCCAAGTCAGCCAAACTCCACGCGACCCGCAACGTGCGATCCACGCCGCGAATGCTCAGCAGTCCACGATCCAAGGCCCTGCGCAGTGGCTCCATCGCTGCATTGCCGGGTCGGAATTTTCGCCGCAGCAGCGGCCCGCTGACTTCGGCGTTGGTGCGAAAGCCATGCGGTCGCCACCGCTGCGCGGCGGCGTCTCGAGCGGACGCCACGCGACGGCGAACCTGCGAGGTCGGCTCCCCTTCGACGGCCGACATCGCCCCCGCCCGCACCGGATGCATCTGCACCCTCAGGTCCACCCGGTCCAGCAATGGTCCCGACAGCTTGCCCAGGTAACGCCTCTTGACGGCGGCCGCGCAGATGCAGTCCGCTGGATCCGCCGGCGCACACGGGCACGGGTTGGCAGCCAGCACGAGTTGAAACCGGGCCGGGTAGCACGCCACGCCGTCGCGCCGGGCAAGGCGAATCTCCCCGTCCTCCAAGGGAGTTCGCAGTGCCTCCAGCGCGCTGACGCTGATCTCGGCGCACTCGTCCAAGAACAACACGCCGCGATGGGCCCGGCTCACCGCGCCCGGACGCGCCATCCCCGAACCCCCGCCGACAAGGGCCGCCACGCTGGAACTGTGGTGCGGCGCCACGAACGGCGGCCTGGTGATCAACGGAGTGTTCCCGGACAGCAGGCCGGCCACCGAGTGGATCGCGGTGACTTCCAGCGACTCGCTGTCCGACAACGGCGGCAGCAGTCCCGGAAGACGTTGCGCCAGCATGGTTTTGCCCACTCCAGGCGGGCCGGTCAACATGAGATGGTGGCCGCCGGCTGCGGCCACCTCGACCGCGAACCGCGCTTGCGATTGGCCCACGACATCGGCCAGATCCGCCGATCGCTCCTCGACAGTGGCTGCCGGCGCGAGCCTGTCGCCCAAACCGGCTAAACCGTTCAGCCAGCTCTGCAGTTGGCCCAGGGTACGGACACCCCGCACGTCGATACCGTCCACCAAGCTGGCCTCCGCGAGGTTGTCCGCCGGAACGACGACGGCCGGCCAGCCGTCGCGCTTGGCGGCCAGCACGGCGGGCAGCACGCCACGCACCGCCCGGACCCGACCGTCCAACGACAACTCCCCCAACAGCACCGTCTTCTCCAGCCGGTGCCACGGATTCTTCCGCTGCGCCGACAGCACCGCGGCCGCCAGGGCCAGGTCGTAGACCGATCCCATCTTCGGCAGCGTCGCAGGCGACAGCGCAAGCGTCAGCCGCGCCAAGGGCCAGCTGTTTCCGCAATTGGTGACCGCGGCACGGACCCGGTCGCGAGACTCCTGCAGGGCCGCGTCGGGCAAACCCACCAGATGAACACCCGGCAGTCCTGACGTAATGTCGGCTTCGATCTCCACAATTTGGCCGTCCAGCGCGCACACCGCCACCGAAAACGCACGTCCCAGCGCCATCAGCCGATCCCCTTCAGGTGGGTGAGCTCCGGTATCCGCCGCCGGCCGATCCGCACGCCGATCACATCGATGCGGACCGCGGCCCAGCGTTGGTCCTGCCCGGCCAACCACAGCCCGGCCAGCCGACGCAGTCGACGAACCTTCGGCTCGGTAACCGCGTGCGCCAATCCGCCATAGCCGTCGCCGGTACGGGTCTTGACCTCGACAAACACCACCGATCGGGCGCCCGGATCGCAGGCGATCACATCGAGTTCGCCGTATCGGCAGCGCCAGTTGCGGTTCAAGATCCGCAACCCCAGACCGGTCAGATGGTCCACGGCCAGTTGCTCACCCAGCGCCCCAATCTGGGCCCGCGTCAAAGTGCTCTGCGTCGTCATGCCGGTCAATCTGCATGCCTGTCCCGACAGCCAAGGCAGCGCCGGACCCCTCGGCGCCCGAGGACGGCGCAGTTATCCACAGTCGCGCGCTCATCCCCAAGAAAGCCGATCGCATGCAGCTAAGGACTCGTGATTAAATAACGTCGTTTTTGCTGGTTTCGGGCGCTACGGTTGTGCTATGGCGGATCTGGCGGACTCGGTGGCGCGGCGGTACGCGGTGATGGGACCGCATTTGTCGGAGTTTCAGCG
>NZ_UPHQ01000245.1 GCF_900566055.1 Mycobacterium innocens | reverse complement strand
TCTCGCTGATCGAGCCCCGCCGGAAATCTCCGGTGCCGGCCAGCTCGGCATACAACCACTCGCGCTGCTGTTCCAAGTCGCCCAGCGATGGTTCGGTCACCCTTTCCTCCAAGTCTGGTTGTTCATACCACAACCAGACTACACCGCCACCAGCATCACCCCCGTCACCTACATTCGTGTCGCACACCCACCCGCAACAGCTGGCAGCCCTACTTCGAGCGGAGCGGCCGTCCCCTGATCGGGTGACGATGCCTTCCCCCTTGGGTAGCCAGCCTTCTCGGTGACTTTCTGCTCTTGTCCGGGGTGGCGGATAGCTCACCATGGAAGTGCGGCAGTCGCTGACCAACATCGACAAGCCGTCGAAATCGGTTGCCAGGAGGACCAAATGAACGCTGTAGCTCACGAGCAGCATGTGGGTCACGACCATCCGCATGGGCACGGGTGTGGGCATGTCGCGATTCCGCACGGTGATCACGTCGACTATGTGCACGACGGTCACCTGCATCGACAGCATGGCGATCACTTCGACGAATGCGAACCGGCCGGCGGCCACGCGACGCATGAGGGGCACGACCACACTCACGGCGAGGGCTGCGGACATGTGGCGGTTCCGCACGGTGATCACGTCGACTATGTGCACGACGGCTGCCGCCATGCCGCCCATGACGGTCACTACGACGAGCACTGAGACGAGCACTGAACAACCCAAGGGCTCATAGCCCGACCCGCTGAGCGCTCCGCCGGGCCGGGTATCGGTTCGGTAAAGCGTTTGCCGAGTTTCGCCGCCGCTGGTGTGGCTGCGCCGACTTCGGCTCGAGCACCCGCGACAATGTCCGGATGCCTGGAATGCGGCGATTTTGTCCGGCTGTGGCCGCCGCGCTGCTCGTCGCGGTTGCGGGTGGCTGTCAGGACGCCGGTGTCGCATCGCCCCGGTTGTCGGGATCCGGGCCCCTCGGGTCCGTGCCGGTGCGGCCCGTCGGGACCACGGTCCCGTCCGGCCCCGGCGTGCCGGCGCTCAGCGACGCGGCGCACGCGGCCGGGTTCGTCGATGTCCGAAGCGTGCTGCCCGACGCCGTCATCGACCTGCGCTACGCGACCACCAACAACTTCACCCACACCCAGCTCTATCCGGCCGATGCCCGGTGCCTGGTACACCAATCCATGGCCCAAGGACTCGCGGCGGCCGCGGTCGCACTACGCCCGCAAGGGCACGTGTTGGTCTTCTGGGACTGTTACCGGCCACACGAGGCGCAGGTCAAGATGTTCGACGCGGTTCCCAATCCGGCGTGGGTGGCGCGGCCGGGACCCTATGCCCGCAGCCACGAGGCCGGCCGCGCGGTCGACGTGACGTTCACCAGCCCACAACAGAGCTGCCCGGCCGAGCGGCAGGTGCACGGACTGTGCCTGGCCGACATGGGCACCGACTTCGACGATTTCTCGTCGCGGGCAACGGCATTCGCGACCCAGGGGGTGACCGTGGCGGCTCAGGCGAACCGGGCGGCGCTGCGGGAGGCCATGCAGTATGGCGGGCTGGACGTGTACTCCGGCGAGTGGTGGCATTTCGACGGTCCCGGCGCCGACGTCGACCGTCCGGCACTCAACGTCCCGGTCGACTAGCTGTCTCATGTAATGAGACAGCCATTTCAAATAGTGAGTTGAGGTCATAGGCTGGCGCCACCGACGACGCGCCGACCAAGGGCCCCCGCAATGAACGACCGCTCTGCGACCAGCTACACGCACGGACATCACGAGTCGGTGCTGCGCAGTCACCGGGTACGCACCGCGGAGAATTCCGCCAGCTACCTGCTGCCCCACCTGAAGCCGGGGATGACGGTGTTGGACGTCGGTTGCGGGCCTGCGAGGATCACCGTCGACCTCGCCGCCCGGGTGGCGCCGGGATGGGTGACGGCAGTCGAGCTCACCGACGACGCATTGAGCCTGGGCCGCGCCGAGGCCCGGCGGCGCAACGTGCCGAACGTCTCATTCGTGAGCTCCGACGTGCATGCGCTCGACTTTCCCGACGACACCTTCGATGTCGTCCATGCCCACCAGGTGTTACAACACGTCGCCGATCCGGTGCGGGCACTGCGGGAGATGCGGCGGGTGTGTGCGCCGGGCGGAGTTGTCGCGGCTCGCGATGCCGATTACGGGGGATTCATCTGGTTTCCACGGCTGCCCGCGCTGGACCTGTGGCTGCGACTCTACGACCGGGCGGCTCGCGCCAACGGTGGCGAGCCGGACGCGGGCCGGCGGCTGCTGTCATGGGCCATCGCGGCCGGCTTCGACGACATCACGCCGACCGGCAGCATGTGGTGTTTTGCGACGGCCGAGACGCGCGACTGGTGGGGAGGAATGTGGGCCGAGCGCATCCTGCAGTCGGCCCTGTCTCGCCAACTTGTGGACTCGGGCATGGCCACAATGGTTGAGCTGAAAGAGATCTCGGCGGCGTGGCAGGCCTGGGCTGCCGCCCCGGACGGCTGGCTGGCGATGCCTCATGGCGAAATCCTTTGCCGGGCATAGGGATCAGCCCGCAATGGCGGGGAAGCTACCGCACAGCGATTCAAAGGCGGCGGCAACTCTCAATACAGTGACATCGTCGAATCTTTTGCCCACGATCATCATTCCGGCAGGAAGCCCGTCGACCAGGCCGGCGGGCACCGATATCGCGGGATGCCCGGTGATGTCCATGGGCGCCGTGTTGACCGCCTTGCCGGATGCGTGTGGTAGCAACCCGACATCCTGCGGGCTGCCCTCTGGCAGCGGATTGGCCGTGCCGGGCACCGTGGGCATCACCAGCACGTCGTATCTGTCGAGTGCCCGGTCATAAGTTGCACGAAGGTGCGGCAGCAGATTACGTGCCTTGGCATACGATTTGCCGCCGAGCGTGTTTCGGCTGTAGTGGCCGCACAACGCCGCCGCCTTGATGGTGCTGGCGAACTGGTCGGCCTTGACCACACGCTGTCGTGCGAAGTGCGCCATCAGTTCCGGGTCGTAGAGTCCGTCCACGCCGAGCCCGTATCCGTTGCCCTCCAGCATCTGGTAGGTGGCGCCGTCGGTGAAGACGACGGCGAAGACATGAATCATGTTCCGATGCCAAGGCACGCTGATCTCGCCTACGGTGCAACCGATTTCGGTGAACCGCTGGGCCGCCGACCGGACCAGCTCGTCGACCCCGGGCCGCGAGCCGGCCCACCGGAAGCCCTCGGCGAGAATGCCGACTCGCAAACCGGTCACGTCGCCGGTGAGCGCGGACCGGTAGTCGAACGGGGAGATCGTCGCGGGCTGGCGCGAATCGTGGCCATCGGGTCCGGCAAGCACCGTGAGCATCAGTGCCGCATCGGCGACGGTGCGCGTCATCGGACCGAGGTGATCGATGGTCCGCTCGATGGGAAACGCGCCGGTGTAGGGCACCAGCCCGTGTGTCGGTTTGAGCCCGACGATGCCGCACAGGGCGGCCGGGATGCGCACCGACCCGCCCTGGTCGCCGCCCAGTGCCAGCTCGACTTCACCGGCGGCGACGAGCGCGCCACTGCCGCTGGATGATCCGCCCGTTTCCCGTGTCGGGTCCCACGGATTGCGCACCGGTCCGGAGGCGGAGGTGAAGCTGGATCCCGAGCAGCACAGGTCTTCGCAGACGCTCTTGCCGGCGATGGTTGCCCCGGCGGCCAGCAAGCGCTGCACGACGGTCGCGTCACGGCTGGGGACAAAGCCCTCCACCGCACGTGATCCGTTCATCATCGGGAGGCCTGCCACGGCGATGTTGTCCTTGATTGCCACCGTCCGGCCCGACAGCGGACCGGTTGCGCCGGAGGCGATGTCGGCCGTGACATACCAGGCCCCGAGCGGGTTGTCGCCCGGCTTCGGGAAGCGGTAGACCCGGTCGGGCGGCTGCTGGTGGGCTGAGTGGTCGCAGAGGTCGTCGTAGAGTTCGTCGACCACGTCGTAGGACCGCAGCGTGTGGGTTACGGCCGCCAGGTAATCCCGTTGGTCGTCGGCGTCGAGGTGAAAACCGAAGTGCTCGGCGGCGGCGCGCAGGTCTGCCGCCGATGGCCGGGGAACCGTCATGTCGCCCTCCGTCATACGTCGCTGGGTCGCTCGGGTGCAGCTGACCGCGGATCAGCCGAGGCCGACCACCACCGCCGCCCAGCATTGTGCTATCTGACCTGGTCAGACCAGCGGTATTGGCATTCTCTTTTTTTGCAAGTACGTTATTCATCGATGGATAATGAAGCTCAGACCTCATCGGGCATCCCGCTTGCGCCGGTGTACGGGCCGGCGGACCGCGACTCGGAACCCCCGGGCCCGGGGGAGTTTCCCTTCACCCGGGGCAACTTCGCGTCGGGCTACCGCGGCAAGCTCTGGACGTTTCGCCAATACTCCGGATTCGGCACCGCCGAGGAATCCAACCGCCGGTACCGCTATCTGCTGGACCAGGGTGGGACCGGGCTTTCGGTGGCGCTCGACCTGCCCACCCAATGTGGCTTCGACTCCGACGACCCCGACGTCGTCGAGGAAGTCGGCCGGGTCGGCGTCGCCGTCGACACGCTGGCCGATGTCGAGATCCTGTTCGACGGCATCCCGCTGGACACGATCAGCACCAGCATGACGATCAACGGCACGGCGGCGATCCTGCTGGCGTTCTACGTCGCCGCGGCCGAGCGCCAGGGCGTGCCGCGGGCCAAGCTCACCGGGACCATCCAGAACGACATCCTCAAGGAGTACGCCTCGCGCGGCACGTGGATCTGGCCGCCCGAGCCCTCGCTGCGGTTGATCGCCGACACCATCGAGTTCTGCGCGGCCGAGGTGCCGAAGTTCAATGCCATCTCGGTGGCCGGTGCGCACTTCCGCGACGCCGGTGCGACCGCTGTGCAGGAGATGGCCTTCACCCTGGCCGACGGCGTGACCTACTGCGACACCGTGGTGCAACGCGGCCGGATGACCATCGACGAGTTCGCGCCGCAGATCTCGTTTTTCTTCTACACCCACGGCGACTTCTTCGAGGAGATCGCCAAATACCGTGCGGGGCGGCGACGTTGGGCGACGCTGGTGCGGGAACGCTACGATGCCAAGACGGATCGGGCGTCGATGTTCCGCTTCGGTTGCGTGTGCGGCGGCGCGTCACTGTATGCGCCGCAGGCGCACAACAACGTGATGCGGGTGGCCTACGAGGCGATGGCGGCGGTGCTGGGCGGCGTGCAGTCGATGTTCACCGCGGCCTGGGACGAGCCGTTCGCGCTGCCCACCGAGGAGTCCACCACGTTGGCGCTGCGCACCCAGCAGATCCTGGCCTACGAAACCGGCGTGGCCAGGGTCGCCGACCCGCTCGGCGGCTCCTACTTCGTCGAGGCGCTCACCGATGCCACCGAAGCCCGCATCATCGAGATCATGGCCGACCTCGAAAAGCACGGCGGGATGGTCAGTGCCATCGAAGACGGCTATCTGCAAGGGCTGATCGCCGACGAAGCCTTCCGGATGCACAAGGACATCGAAACGGGGGTGCGGCCGGTGGTCGGGGTCAACCGGTTCGTCTCCGAGGAACCCGAACCCGACATCGTTACCTACGAACTCGACGCCGAGGGGCGCGACCTGCAACTCAAGCGGCTGACCCAGGTCAAGGCCGAAAGAGACAATGCCGCAGTGCAATCCACGCTCGCCGCGCTGGCCCGCGGTGCCGAGGGAACCGACAATCTCATGCACCGGCTGATCGACTGCGCCAACGCTTACTGCACGGTCGGCGAGATGGTCTCCGCGCTCAAGGCGGTGTGGGGCGAATTCCAGCAGCCGGTGGTGTTTTAGATGGCCACCCGGATCCTGGTGGCCAAGCCCGGGCTCGACGGGCATGACCGCGGCGCCAAGATCGTCGCCCGCACGCTGCGCGACGCCGGCTTCGAGGTGATCTACACCGGCATCCGGCAGCGCATCGAAGACATCGCCTCGATAGCCGTGCAGGAAGACGTAGCCGTCGTGGGGTTGAGCATCTTGTCCGGCGCGCACCTGGCGCTCACCGCGCGCACCATCGAAGCGCTGCGCGCCGCCGACGCCGCCGACATCGCCGTCGTCGTCGGCGGTACGATCCCGCACGCCGACGTGCCCAAGCTGCTGGAGGCCGGGGCGACGGCGGTATTTCCCACCGGGACACCGCTGGACGTGCTGGTGCGTGACATTCGCGCGCTGACCGGCACGGCGCACCCAGCCTCGGAGGAACCATGCGTGTCGGAGTGATGGTCGGTCCGGAACGCGGCGATTCGGCCCGCAAGGTCATCCGGATGCTGGCCGATATCGACTGGGCCGAGACCGCCGGCCTGGACACCGCGTGGATTCCGCAGATCCCCAACGACTTCGACGCGCTGGTGGCGGTGGCCCTGATGGGGACGCGGACCAGCCGCATCGAGCTGGGCACCGCCGTCGTTCCGCTGCAGGCGCAGCACCCGATCGCATTGGCGCGCCAGGCTTTGTCGGTGCACGCCGCGACCGGGGGCCGGTTGGTGCTGGGTGTCGGACCGTCGCACCACTGGATCATCGACGACATGCTGGGGCTTCCCTACGAGCGGCCGGCCCGCTACACCCGCGACTATCTCGAAGTGCTGCACGCGGCCTTCACCAATCCCGGCCCGGTCGACGTGGAGAACACCACCTTCCGGGTGCACAACCCGCTTGACCTGGCGCCGGTGGCGCCGCTGCCGGTGTTGGTGGCCGCGCTCGGGCCGGTGATGCTGACGTTGGCCGGAGAGCGGGCCGACGGCACCGTGCTGTGGATGGCCGACGAACGTGCCGTCGCCGAGCACGTCGTGCCCCGGATCACCAAGGCCGCCGACAATGCCGGGCGCCCGGCACCGCGCATCGTCGCCGGCGTCCCGGTATGTCTTTGCCGCACAACCGAAGTCGACGCCGCACGGGAGCGTGCTAACCGAATCCTGGGCGAGGCCGAGGTATCGCCCAATTACCAGCGGCTGCTGGGTTACGGCGACGCCAAAGACGTCGGCGACATCTGCGTGGCCGGCGACGAGGACGCCATCCTGGCCCGGCTGCGCCGATTCGCCGACGCCGGTGTGACCGATCTGTCGGTGCGCTTGTTGCCGACCGGCGGCAACCGTGACGAACTCGTCGCGTCCAAGCGCCGGACCCGTGAGATGATCGCTTCGCTGGCAACGGAGTTGCGGTGACTGGTCGGGGTCCGCTGGCGGGGATACGGATTCTCGAGGTCGGCACCATGCTGGCCGGGCCGTATGCCACCATGCTGCTGGCCGATCTCGGTGCCGAGGTGATCAAGGTCGAGCCGCTGGGCGGCGAGATCTCCCGCAGCGTGGGGGAGAGCTACTTCGCCAGCCTCAACCGCAACAAGTTGAGCATCTTCCTGGACCTGAATTCTGAAGCGGGACAACGACGCATAGGTGAACTCGCGGCCCAGTCGCAGGCGCTTCTGGTCAATCTCAAGCCGTCGGCCATTCGCCGGCTGGGGCTCACCTACGAGGCCCTGCGGCGGTGGAACGAACGAATCGTCTGCGTGGCGATCACCGGTTACGGTCTCAACGGCGGCGATGATCCGGCTTTCGACTACGTGATCCAGGCGGCCACCGGCGTCGCGGCTTTGACCGGTGAGCCGGACGGCCCGCCGACACTGCCCGGCTACTCGTCGGCGGACAACTCCACCGGAATGTGTGCGGCACTGGGATTGCTGGCCATGATCGTTTCAGGTCGCGGCGGACAGGTGGACGTGTCGCTGCGCGACGTCATGCTCTCGCAGCTGAATTACCATGCCGCCGGCTACCTCAACGAGGGTATCGAGCCGCACCGCCGGCCCTATGGCGCACACTCGTATTACGTTCCCGCTCAGCTCTTTCCGACAGCCGACGGGTATCTGGCGCTGTTCATCACGCACGACGGGTTCTGGAAATCCTTTGCCGACGAGGCGGGTATCGGCGGTTTCGAAACGATGGCCGAGCGGGTGGCCCGGCGAGACGAGGTGCTCGGCGTCGTCACGGCGATGCTGGCCACCGACACCGCCGCCGGCTGGGAACGGCGCCTGCGTCCGCTCGGAGTGCCGGCGGCGGCCGTCCGCACCCTTCCCGAGGCGCTGAAGGCGACGCCGGAAATCGTTGTGCGGGCAGGCGATTTACGTCTCGTGGGCAATCCGGTGCGGGTCTCTGGCTATCAGCCCGACTACCGGCCACCGCCGCGGCTCGGTGAGCACGGCGACGGGCTCAACGCTTGAGCTCGATGTTGTCAGCCCCTCGCGCACTACCTCGCCCAAAAGCAGCTTAGGGTCAGCTCAATGTCAATTGATTCTGAGTTGGTAGCTGTTGATCTGACTAGCGATGAGCGCAGCTTCATACAGCATGCGCTGTACCAATGGCAGTTTTCGGCGACTGCGACACCGTTTCCGATCCGCGTGCTGGGTTGTCGACCTGGGAGGAATTCGACGAGCTCACTGGTCGTCTTTCTTACGCAGTCGTTGGTGGCCAAGCGCTGACTAGCTTTGGGCTCGGGTGTTGTACTTGACGGAATGCTCCTGGGCCAGCGAGTTGGTGGGCGCGGGATTGGACTTTGCGACCGTTAGCGGGTTCTCCGACACGGAGGCGGTGAGCTTACTGCGCGGCTTGCAGCGCAAGATCGGCCGCATCACCACGGCTGAGTTGCTGTTTCCTGGGAGCGGTCGGCACTCAAAACCCCGCTGATGGAGGCTAGCGTTCTGCTCCTAGGCCGAAGTTAATCCGGGTTTTGGCGGGGATCTGGGGTGTGAGCTGCGGTTCAGTCTGTTGACCCGCAAGAAAGGTAGACAAAATAGAGTGTGTCGTTCACGGGATTTCTTCGTCGGGATGGCTAGGATTACCTATATGTCACGCCGTAACGAGAAGGTGCACGTAGCCAAAGTGCGCAGGGCTCACGTGACCGGCTCCGGTGAGAAGTGTTGCTACGAATCGGTGTATCTGCGCCGTACGTTCCGCCAAGGCGGCAAGGTG
>NZ_UPHQ01000069.1 GCF_900566055.1 Mycobacterium innocens | reverse complement strand
GCCGCCGGAGGAAGCGCCGGCTCCGGCGGCCACGGCGGCAAGGCCGGGCTGATCGGCGACGGCGGCGCCGGCGGAGCCGGCGGCGAATCGGTTGACGGGCTCAGTCCCGGCGGTGACGGCGCTCCCGGCGGCGACGCCTGGCTGCTGGGCAGCGGCGGCAACGGCGGCAACGGCGGCAGTGGCGCACCTGCGGGTAAGTCGGGCAGTGGCGGCGCCGGCGGGCTGATTTTCGGCCAGAACGGCCTCCAGAACGGCCTGTAGCCGCGCCGCTGAGCCGATAAACAGGACCGGCTAGGACACGGCTAGGACCGGCTATGCCAGGTAACCGGGCGGCAGGATGTCGAACATCATCTTGGTCATCCGCACCGCGTACTCCGAACTGCCGCCGCCGACGATCAGCGACGCGAACGCCAGATCGCCGCGATAACCCGCGAACCAGGAATGCGATCCGCCCGGGAATTCGGCTTCACCGGTCTTGCCGAAAATCTCACCGCAGCCGGCGATCTCCTTGGCGGTGCCGTTGGTCACCACCAGCCGCATCATGGGGCGCAGCGCGTCGATCATCTTCGGGCTGATCGGCGTGCCGTCGCCCTCCACCGCCGTCGGCCGGCCGACGATCAGCTGCGGCACCGGAGTCTTGCCCGCCGCCACGGTCGCCGCCACCAACGCCATGCCGAAGGGACTGGCCAGGACCCGGCCCTGACCGAACCCGTCCTCGGTGCGCTCGGCTAGGTCGACCGTCGGCGGCACCGAACCGGTCACCGTGGTGATGCCTTCCACCCGATAGTCCAGGCCGATCCCGTAGCGACTGGCCGCCTGGGTCAGACCACGTGGCGGCAATTTGCTGCTCAGTTCGGCGAAGGTGGTATTGCACGAACTGGCGAACGCCCGCGACAACGGCACCACGCCCAGATCGAAGCCACCGTAATTGGGAATGGTGCGGTGTCCGATGTCGAGGTGGCCCGGGCAGCCCAACATGGTGTTGGGGGTGGCCATATCACGCTCGACGGCCGCGCCGGCGGTGATCATCTTGAACGTCGACCCCGGCGGGTACAGGCCGGTGGTGGCGATCGGGCCGTCGGCGTCGGCGCCCGCATTCTGTGCGATCGCCAGAATCTCGCCGGTCGACGGCTTGATTACCACGATCATCGCCTTACCGCCGCGGGCGTCCACCACGCGCTGGGCGGCGTTCTGCACGGTCCGGTCCAAGGTGATGGTGATCGACGGCGCCGGCGACGGCTCGACTTCGTGCAGCACCGCAACGTCCACGCCGTTCTGGTTGACGCTGACCACCCGCCAGCCCGCCTGTCCGTCGAGCTGGTCGATCACGGCCTTTTTCACCTCGGTCATGACGACCGGCGCGAAATGGTCGTCGGTGGGCAGCAGGTCGGCCTGCGGTGTGACCACGACTCCGGGCAGTTGTCCGATCGCCCCGAAGACCCGATTGCTGTCGTCGGCGCGCAGCGTGACCCCCAGATCCAGTGGCTGGGTCGACGAGCTGGCCTGTTCCGCGAGCAGCTGCGGGTCGTTCAGTGAGTCGTTAAATGGGTGCAGAGCCTCCACCACCGCGTGTGCGGTGCCGATCAGGTCGGCTCCGGCCGCAGTCGCGTCCAGCGAGTAGTGGTACAGGTAGCCCGGCGCCAGCACATCGGTACCGCCGAGTTCGTTCACCGAGGCCCGTCTGGGTGGGTCGGACCGCAGCGAAAAGGTCTGGTGCTCACCGAGTTTGGGATGCAGCCCGGTAGTGGCCCAGCGGACCTCCCAGTTGCCCTCGTCGCGGGCCATCTTCAGCTGGCCGTCGTAGCTCCAGGTCCGGTTCTTGGGCAGATGCCAGGTGAAGCGATACGCGACGGTGCCCATATCCTCGGCGTATTTCGAGCTGAGGAGCTGCGCGTCCAGGTGAGTGGCTTGCAGTCCGGCCCAGGCGGCGTTGAGTGCTTCGCGGGCTTCGTTGGGGTTGTCGGTGCGTTGGGCCGCGGTAGCGGTGTCGCCGATAGCCAATGCGGCGAAGAACTTCTCGGCGGCCGGGCCGGGGCCTTCGGGCCGAGGAGTACACCCTGGCAGTGCGACCACCGCGAACAGAACACCTGCGACAACTGAGGCTAACGTTATGCGAGTTTCCATCGTGACTGATGTTAAGAAGGCTGACAGCAGCGGCCGCGCAGACACACCGAGACCCAACTGTTATTGAGTCCCGGCAACGCGTATGCAACGTCAGGGCGAGATTCGGGCCAGATTTTCGGCGTGGCGTTACGGTCGCTGATCGGGGTCAGTCGAGCAGCACCGTGGCGAAGGTGCCCACTTCCCGGAACCCGACTCGCGTGTAGGCGGCGCGGGCCACCGTGTTGAAGCTGTTCACGTACAGGCTCGCGATGCGTCCACTGCCGACGATCACCGCGGCCACCGTCGCGGTGCCGGCGGTGCCCAGGCCCAGGCCGCGTCGTTCCGGGTGAACCCACACCCCCTGGATCTGCCCGACGGACGGCGATTGCGATCCCACCTCGGCCTTGAAGACCACCTCGCCATGCTCGAAACGGGCCCAGGCCCGTCCGGCCGCGATGAGGCTGGCCACCCGGCGACGGTAGCCGCGGCCACCGTCGCCCACCCGCGGGTCGATGCCCACCTCGCCGATGAACATGTCCACGGCCGCCACCAGGTAGGCGTCCAGTTCCTCCGGCCGCACCTGCCGCACCTCGGTGTCGATCGGACAACTGGGGTGGCTGTTGATGGCCATCAACGGTTGATGGTCGCGCACGTCGCGCGCGGGACCCCAGGTTGACTCGAGCCGCTGCCACATGGGCAACACCAGGTCGGCCCGGCCGACCAGCGACGAACACCGCCGCGCTGTGCTCTTGGCCTCGTCAGCGAACGCGTTCAGATCGATCAACCCGCCGCGCAGCGGAATGAGGTTGGCGCCGGCGAAGCACAACGAATCCGCCACGCCGCCGCGTCGGGTCCACAATTCGCCGCCAATCGAATTCGGCTCGATGCCATAGTCGGCGACGCGCGCGGCGACCATGCATGATTCGACCGGGTTTTCGTCGAGCACCCGCCATACCGCGGCGGCATCACGCACCACAGCCACCCGTCGTTCGCCGACCAGGCGCAAGATGGGCGGAGCCGACATCTGAAGAACCCTCTATGGTGCGAACCGAAACCAGAACCGTGCGCTGGCGCCTATCAGCTTACGGTCACAATCGGCGAACCGCTCGATGTCGCGCCCGGATCCTGTTCGGCGTCGGCTGCCATGTCGGCGGCGAGCCGCATCGCCTCTTCGATCAACGTCTCGACGATCTGCGCTTCGGGCACCGTTTTGATCACTTCTCCCCGAACGAAGATCTGTCCCTTGCCGTTTCCGGAAGCAACGCCCAGGTCGGCCTCGCGCGCTTCCCCCGGACCATTGACGACGCAGCCCATCACGGCCACCCGCAGTGGCACGTCCAGTCCTTCGAGACCCGCGGTCACCTCGTTGGCCAAGGTGTAGACGTCGACCTGGGCGCGACCGCACGACGGGCAGGACACGATCTCCAGCGTCCGCGGTCGCAGGTTCAGCGATCCGAGGATCTGATTGCCGACCTTGACTTCCTCGACCGGTGGGGCCGACAAGGACACCCGGATGGTGTCGCCGATGCCCTTGGACAACAGCGCCCCGAACGCGACCGCGGACTTGATGGTGCCCTGGAATGCGGGACCGGCCTCGGTGACGCCGAGGTGCAGCGGGTAGTCGCACTGGGCGGCCAGCAACTCGTAAGCGCGGACCATCACCACCGGATCGTTGTGCTTGACGCTGATCTTGATGTCGCCGAAACCGTGCTCCTCGAACAGCGAGGCCTCCCAGAGCGCCGACTCCACCAGCGCCTCCGGCGTGGCCTTGCCGTGCTTCTGCAGGAACCGCTTGTCCAGCGAGCCGGCGTTCACACCGATCCGGATCGGGATCCCGGCGTCACCGGCGGCCTTGGCGACCTCGCCGACCCGGCCGTCGAATTCCTTGATGTTTCCCGGGTTTACCCGCACCGCGGCGCAGCCTGCTTCCATGGCGGCGAAGATGTACTTCGGCTGGAAATGGATGTCGGCGATCACCGGGATCTGGCTGTGCCGGGCGATCTCGGCCAGCGCGTCGGCGTCCTCCTGACGCGGGCAGGCCACCCGGACAATGTCGCAGCCGGCCGCCGTCAACTCGGCGATCTGCTGCAACGTCGAGTTGACGTCGTGGGTTTTGGTGGTGCACATCGACTGCACCGAAATCGGATAGTCGCTGCCGACCCCGACATCACCGACCATCAGCTGACGGGTGATGCGCCGAGGGGAAAGCGTGGGCGCCGGGGGCTTCGGACTTTGCGGCAGGCCCAGGCCAACGGTCACTGTCGGTCCTTCTCTCTAGGTGGTTACTGGAAAAGCCGGATCGGGTTGACCAAGTCAGCGGTGACGGTCAACAGCATGTATCCGACAACGAAGAACAGGACCACGTAAGTGGCCGGCATGAGTTTGAGATAGTTCACCGGCGCCGCGGCCACCTTGCCGCGAGCGGCCCGAATCATATTGCGGATCTTCTCGAATAACGCGACAGCGATATGACCACCGTCGAACGGCAGCAACGGCAGCAGGTTGATAGCGCCCAGGATGAGGTTCAACTGAGCCAGGAAGAACCAGAACGCCACCCACAGCCCGTGGTCCACGGTGTCACCGCCGATGATGCTGGCACCTACCACGCTCATCGGAGTCTCCGGGTCACGCTGCCCGCCACCGATGGCATGGACCAACGCGCCGACCTTGGTCGGGATGGCTGCCAGTGCCTTACCCACCTCAATGGTCAGATCCCCGACGAACGCGAACGTGGCCGGTGTCGCGGACAACACGCCGTAATGGGTAGGACCGGGACGGAGGGCTCCGACCCCGATGGCGCCGACGGTGGCGGGCTGGACTTGACCACCCTGCCCGGTGGGCAACCAGCGACGGGTGGATTCGATGGTTACGTTGGCGGTGATGGTGGCGCCGTTGCGCTCGACGACTACGGGCACGGTGCCGTGCATTGCGCGTACCGCAGCGGCCATCTCGTCGAACGTGGACACCGGGGTGTCGCCGACCTTGACGACGACGTCGCCGGCGCGCAGCCCCGCCAGTGCGGCGGGGCCGGGACCGACGCACTGCTCGAGCTTGCCCTGACTGGTTTCGGCTGCGACGCAGCCGGTTTCGCCGATCACGGCCCGGGTTGGCGGATGCAGGTTGGGCAGGCCCCAGATCACCGCAATCGCGTAGATCAGCATCAGGCAGATGACGAAGTTCATCCCCGGACCGGCGAACAGCACCGCGACCCGCTTCCAGGTCGCCTGCCGGTACATTGCGCGGTCACGTTCGTCGGGAGCGAGCTCCTCGACCGGGGTCATGCCGGCGATGTCGCAGAAACCGCCCGCCGGAATGGCCTTGATGCCGTATTCGGTTTCACCGCGGCGCGTCGACCACAGGGTGGGACCGAAGCCGACGAAATAGCGACGCACCTTCATCCCGGTGGCGCGTGCTGCCCACATGTGGCCGCATTCGTGCAACGCCACCGAGATCAGGATGGCGAGTGCGAACAGCACAATGCCGATAACGAACATCATCAGGCTGTATGGACCTTTCTCACGCCTTTCCGGAGACCTTTTCGCAGGCTCCGGCCGGCCTTGCTCTGGAAACCGCGCGCTGCGCCCGTTCCCGCGCCCAGCGCTGCGCGTCGAGTACGTCATCCACGGTAGCGGGTGGAAGCGCCCATTGGTCGGCATCGTGCAGCACGTCGGCGATGGTCCCGACGATGGCCGGGAAGCCGATGCGGCCGGCAAGAAACGCTTCGGCCGCTTCCTCGTTGGCGGCGTTGTAGACGGCGGTCATGCAGCCGCCCGCTTCGCCGGCGTGCCGGGCCAGTTCCACCGCGGGGAAAACGTCGCTGTCCAGCGGCTCGAACTCCCAGGTCTGCGGCTGACCAAAGTCGCAGCAGGTGGCCGCGCCGGGCACTCGGCGCGGCCAGCCCAACGCCAACGAAATGGGCAGCTTCATATCCGGCGGGCTGGCCTGGGCAATCGTCGAGCCGTCGATGAAGGTGACCATTGAATGAATGATCGACTGCGGGTGCACCACCACGCCGATGCGGTCATAAGGAATGCCGAACAACAGGTGCGTTTCGATCAGCTCCAGGCCCTTGTTGACCAGCGAGGCCGAATTGAGCGTGTTCATCGGGCCCATCGACCAGGTGGGATGGGCGCCGGCCTGCTCCGGGGTGACGCTCTCGAGGTCGGCCGCGGCCCAGCCCCGAAACGGCCCGCCGGAGGCGGTGAGCACCAGTTTGGCCACTTCGTCCGGAGTGCCGCCGCGCAGGCATTGGGCCAGCGCGGAATGCTCGGAGTCCACCGGCACGATCTGGCCGGGCCGCGCGGCGCGCAGCACCAGGGGGCCACCGGCCACCAGCGATTCCTTGTTGGCCAGGGCCAGCCGGGCACCGGATTCCAGCGCCGCCAGCGTCGGCCGCAGGCCCAACGCACCGACCAATGCGTTGAGCACCACGTCGGCTTCGGTTTCCTCGATCAGCCTGGTGACGGCATCGGGTCCGTGGAAAGGGATGTCACCAACAGCCTGCGCCGCTTCATCGTCGGCGATGGCGATATTGGTCACCCCGGTCTCGGCACGTTGCCGTAGCAGTGTGTCGAGATTTTTGCCGCCGGCGGCCAACCCCACCACCTCGAAGCGGTCCGGGTTGGCGGCGATGACCTCCAGCGCCTGCGTGCCGATCGAACCGGTGCTGCCCAGCACCAGGACACGCAAGCGGCTGCCGTCATGCCCATCGGTCGGGTTTGTCACCTCATCATTGTGCCGCCAAACTCTCCTGTCGTCGCCACGCCCACGGTGATCGTCGAGTCGCGGTGCCGAGCATCATCTGAAGCCATCTTGATGCCTATGATTGATGCTAAGATGTCGCCATGCGCACGACGATCCGGATCGACGACGAGCTCTACCGCGAGGTGAAGGCAAGGGCCGCTCGCTCCGGGCGCACTGTCGCCGCGGTCCTCGAGGACGCGGTGCGGCGTGGTCTCAATCCGCCTGAGCAGCCGGCGGCCGGCCGCTATCGGGTCCAGCCGACGGGCAGTGGCGGGCTTCGGCCCGGTGTAGATCTGTCGTCCAACGCCGCCGTCGCGGAGGCGATGGACGAGGGCGTGTCGGTCGATGCTTTGCGTTGACGTCAACGTTCTCGTCTATGCACATCGGGCGGACCTCCGTGAACATTCGAGTTATCGCAGTTTGCTCGAGCGGCTGGCCAACGACGACGAGCCACTAGGTCTGCCAGACGGAGCGCTCGCCGGCTTCGTCCGGGTGGTGACCAACCGGCGCGTCTTCACCGAGCCGACGAGCCCGCATGACGCGTGGCAGGGGATCGATGCGCTGCTCGCGGCGCCCGCCGCGGTGCGGCTTGGCCCCGGCGAGCGGCACTGGATGCTGTTGCGGCAGCTCGCCGCCGATATCGATGCGAGTGGCAACGACATCGCGGACGCGTATCTGGCCGCCTACGCCCTGGAGAACAACGCGACCTGGGTGAGCGCCGACCGCGGCTTCGCCCGCTTTCGCCGGCTGCGCTGGCGTCATCCGCTGGATATGTGAGCGACGACGCGCTTGGTCGCCCGGCAGGTGACTCCCGGCTGATCCGGCGTGTGTCAAAATGTCGGAAACCCCCGATCCGATGCCAGAAGCCAAACCCGAACCCGAACCGGAGGAGTCGCCGTGGCAAGTACCGAGGTGGAGCAGTACACCGGCGTTGACCCCGCCGAGGTGCCGTCCGCGAAGTGGGGCTGGAGCAGGATCAACCACCGCACCTGGCACATCGTCGGGCTGGGCATATTCGTATTGCTGCTGGCGATGCTGCGCGGCAACCACGTCGGCCACATCGAGGACTGGTTTCTGATCGGGTTTGCCGCACTGGCGCTCGTTGTGCTGGTGCGCGACTTGTGGGGCCGCCGGCGCGGCTGGCTCAGGTAGAACGCCGCGCCCGGCGATACCACGCACCGGCAAGCCAGCCGAGCGTCAACATGGCCAACGCCGCAACCCACGGCCAGGCGCCGTGCTCGTGCACCCAGCCGGCGAGGACCCCTTGGAGCCGGCCAGCGGCGGTAATCACCCCGTCGCGAGGGTTCACCCCAGCACCCGCGAACAGGCGCAGCTCGTAGAGGCCGTAGTAACCCACGTACAGTCCGGTCAGTACCAGCAGCGCGCCGCTGATCCGGTTGACCAACGGCAGGACCCGCCGGATGCGGTCGGCCAGCGCCGAACTCGCGGCCGCGACACCCACCGCAAGCACGCCGACGACCAGGGCGAGACCGGCAATGTAAGCCAGGTAGATTGCGATGCTGCCCGCGATCGAACCACCCCGAAACCCAGCCCCGGTGACCGCCAGAAACGGGCCGATGGTGCACGACAGCGAGGCCGTCGCATAGCTGACGCCGTAGCCGTATGTGGATCCCAGCCGGGCCGTGGGTGCCCATCGCGGGCCGAACCGCCGGGGCGTCAACGCCGTCAACTTTCGACCCGCCAGCAGCCAAACCCCCAGGGCGACAAGGACAATCCCGATCAGAACCGTCGCGTACGGTAAGTAACGCTGCACCGTCGTGGCCGCCGAGATAGTCAGGGCACCGAACAACCCGAACACCGTTGTGAAGCCGAGCGCCATTCCCACGGTGGCCGCCAGCGCTCGTACGAGCGCTGGCAAGCCCCCACGTTCTGCGGGATGCAGCCCGCGCACCACCAAGAGCAAGTAGCCGGGCAACATGGCGAACCCACACGGGTTCAGCGCGGCAACCAGCCCAGCGGCGAACGCCAGACCGACCAGGCCCTGGTCCACGACGTCAGGACGCCAGCGCGGCCACCCGGCCGGCGAGGTCTTGTTCGGACATGGCCGACGTCGGGTTGTTGACGAAGGTCGACGAGCCATCCGCGCGGTAGAACACCCACGCCGGCTGCCAGGGAACGTTGTAGCGAGCCCAGATCGAACCGTCGGCGTCGTTGAGGTTGGTGAAGTTCAGGCCGTACTTGGCGACGAAGCCCTGCATCGCGCCGACGTCGGAGTGCGCCGCAATGCCGACGAAAGTGACATTTGGATTGGTGGCCGCTACGTGACTGATACTGGGCGCCTCGGCGTTGCAGAACGGGCACCAGGGCGTCCAGAACCACAACACGGCCGGCTTGCCCTGCAGGCTGGCCCCGTTGAACGAAGCGCCGCTGAGGGTGGTTGCGGTGAAATTCAGACGATCATCGGCAGCCATCGCACGCGGCGCACCGGTAACGCCGAGCAACAAGACAACCGCAAACGCGACGGCCACAAAGCCCGCGGCGAATGCTCTGGTCGGGGACGGTAGACGAAGAATCATGGCAGACCTCGTATTCGGACGTTGGTGCCCTGATCACGTAATACCCCGTGCCGGGGTTCATCACGCTCCAGCTATCCGCCTTCGGCGGCCAGCTGTCCGCAGGCCCGGCCCGATGCGCCCGCTACCCGCCTTCGGCGGCCAGCTGTCCGCAGGCCCGGCCCGATGCGCCCGCGCTCCAGCTATCCGCCTTCGGCGGCCAGCTGTCCGCAGGCGGCGCTGATCTCGCGACCGCGAGTGTCGCGGACGGTACACGAAACACCCTGCGCGCGAACATGTTTGACGAAGTCACGCTCCACCGGCTTGGGGCTGGCATCCCAGTCACTACCCGGTGTCGGGTTCAGCGGGATGAGGTTGACATGGACCAGCCGCCCCAGCGCGCGGTGCAGCCGCCGGCCCAGCAGGTCGGCCCGCCACCGTTGGTCGTTGACGTCACGAATCAATGCGTATTCCACGGACACCCGACGGCCGGTCACCTCGGCGTAGTAGCGGGCGGCACCGAGGGCCTCGTCGACTTTCCAGCGGTTGTTCACCGGCACCAGCCTGTCACGCAGCTCGTCATCGGGCGCATGCAACGACAGCGCCAGCGTCACGCCAAGCCGTTCATCGGCGAGCTTGCGGATCGCCGGAGCCAGACCCACCGTCGACACCGTCACCGAGCGGGCCGAGATGCCGAAACCGCACGGCGGCGGCTCGGTGATGCGCCGCACGGCTGCCAGCAACCGCGAATAGTTGGCCAGCGGCTCTCCCATGCCCATGAAGACCACGTTGGACAGCCGATCACCGAAGTCGTCCCGCATGGCCGCGGCGGCGGCCCGCACCTGTTCGACGATCTCTGCCGTCGACAGATTGCGGGTCAGGCCGCCCTGGCCGGTGGCACAGAACGGGCAGGCCATGCCGCAACCGGCCTGCGACGAGATGCACACCGTATTGCGTTGCGGGTAGCGCATCAGCACCGACTCGACGGTGGCCCCATCGACGGCCCGCCACAACGTCTTTCGAGTCTGGCCGGCGTCACAGGTGACGTCGCGCACCGCGGTCAGCAGAGTCGGGAACATCGCCGCGGCGATCACGTCGCGAACGGCCGCAGGCAGGTCGGTCATCTGGCGCGGGTCGGCGATCAGGCGGCCGAAGTAATGGTGCGCGAGCTGCTTGGCCCGAAACGCTGGCAGGCCCAGTTCGGCAACAGCGGACGCGCGGCCGGCCGCGTCGAGGTCGGCGAGGTGCCGCGGTGGCATGCCCCGGCGCGGCGCGTCGAACATCAGCTCACCGACCATGATGTGTCCAGTATTGACCTGCCGGGCGGGCTAGGGCGCCGGGTGGCCCCGGGGGGTCTCACCCCGGGGCTCCCACAGAACGGAGCGTGACAGTCTCCCATCACTCCGCTCTTCTCATCTAGTCCGTTTAGAACTCGGTCATCCACGCCCAGTGGGCGAACATG
>NZ_UPHQ01000145.1 GCF_900566055.1 Mycobacterium innocens | reverse complement strand
GACCGTGGAACCCGGCGTCAGCGCACGACACGCGGCGGTGCCGCCTACGGACAAGCCGGAAATCAAGATCAACTCGTGATCTCAGCAGCCGCAAGGGGAGAACTCCGGCGACCGTGAAATTTTGAGGTCGACAGTTGTCGTGCTGGTCAATCGAATTCACCAGCGCCCCACAGTGTCGCATAGCAGCTATCGACAAAGCTCACAAAGTATCGGATTTCGCCGCCTCTATTACAAATAATCGTACGGCCATCGTCCGTCCGTGACCCCTGGATCGTGTCCAATCCTGCTGACTTAAGCCAGTTATGTAAGTCGGTCGAGAAATCAACCGTGGTTGTCATTACCTCAGTACTCCTTGAGTAGCTAGCTCTTCTTGTATTCGCACGGCGAGGACAAAACCTGGGGAAACGCAACAGTCTTATCCGGCGACATTAAGACCCTCGGCGAGTGTGGCATCAAGCTCGTCATATGACATGGTTAGCACTCGACTGGTCGGTTCGTCCGAGCTAGAAAGGTGCGCGTAGGAGCTGGGCATGGCTCTTACCGAATACTTGTGCATAAACCGCTCTACCACATCCCGCGAAACCCCGTTATATGTAGCAATAAATTCCGCGACCTGTTGGTCCGCGACGCTCTTTTGTAATGCAGCGCTTATGCCGTATCGCTGCCACTGACGATATACCGGTTCGAGTTTACATTCCAAGCGTAGCATATCACCGACCAATATAAGTATATGCTTTCCCGCGTCCTCAAGGCGTGAGAATACCGCCTCTACAGCTACAAGGGGTGAGATTCTTCTCTCAGTAGTCGCGCTCAAGACAAGATATCCAAATTGCGAGGGCCTGATGACCTCCGCCGTCCAATCTGGATATGGGTAGCCATTATGAAACCACAGGCTCCCATCCAACAATTCCGGCGCATTTCGCGACGGGTCTTTGCCGATCGCTGAAACCCAACGATGTCGCCAGATTTCGTAGCGCTCGGCGACTTCGTGGAAGCCGGCATCGCCCGAGGGGCTTCCTCCATGGACACCAACGTACATCTGCGCTCCCTACGGCGTAAGGTCGGTAATTATGCCGGTTCGATTCAAAACCTCGACAGGGACGTTCTTTCCCGTAAGTTCATCGATAACTAACCATTGCTCCGCGCCGCCAGGCTGCCCAAATGCCGCCTTCGCGGGTCCATGCAATACCACCAACCATCCGGGACGCGTATACCACTTCCTAACATCGTGTGATATTGAGATGCCAAACCCGGCGGAGTCGCTCGCTCTGCTAACGGTGCGCCTTCTACGGACATAAACGCTCCACCGTTCGGCCCGATACGGTCGAGGGAAAGACCTTGAGGAATATGATCTCCCACTTCTGGGGAACCCGCGAAACCGTTATGTTCGGACAAGACAGGTTGTATCAGCCCCCCTTCCGGAATCTCTTGCTCGGCGATCACCGGCCTTGGTGCGTTCAGCTGCTGCTCCGCCTCGCCGAGTGACGCAGCAAAGCCACGCCAACACCCCGCGGCCGCATGCAATCCCGCCACATCCCGTTGGGCCACATATCACCGAGGGTGGCGAGTGTTGATGAGTATGCCGCGGCGTCCTGCAGCTCGTCTTCGAGGTAGAGCAGGATGACCTCTTCGGTGTGGCCCGGGGTGTTGAGCCAATTCTTGATCTGTGGGAGCACCGCGGCGAACGG
>NZ_UPHQ01000293.1 GCF_900566055.1 Mycobacterium innocens | reverse complement strand
TTAAAGATGTTTCGGTAATTGAATGATTCATGGTCGTAAAGATAGGCCGGCGTGGGCGAGGAAGGCGAAACACAGATCGTAGTTGGAGCCAACGCGGTTGAGCCCGGATTCGGTTGCGGCGTGGGCCTCGTCGATCGTGTCGGGGCATAGGTTTGCCAGCTCAACCGTTTTGACGTTGCCCCACACCATCTCGATGGGATTGAGGTCGTGGGCGTAGCCCGGTAGCCGTTCAACGGTGAGCCACTGTCGCTGGCCGGCGATCCAGGCTGTCATGGCCTTGGACTTGTGTGAGGGCAGGTTGTCCCAGATCAGGGTGATCTTGTCGCCGCTGAAGTGGGCGTGTAGGTCGGTGAGGAACTCGATCAGTGAGTCGGTGTTGTAGGAGCCTTGCTTGATCTGGAACACCAGCGCGGCCTGGCTGGCGTCGGGCCGGTAGGCCAGCGCGCCGGACATCGACAGGCGAGTCCAGGAGAATCGGTGGCGCAGCAGCGGGGTGTGGCCCTTGGGTGCCCAGGTCCCTCTCACCGGGGGAAGCAGGGAGAACCCGCTTTAAAGTTCCCCGGTTTTCCGGAGACTTTTCTATCTGGATTCGGCTGGCTCGGATTGGAGCCTATCCGGTTGGTGTTTGTCGTGTTCGGTGTAGTAGGCCTCCTCGTATTCCTCGGGTGAAAGTCCGTTAAGACCGGCTTGGATGCGGCGCGGGTTGTACCAGCCGTCGATGTAGCGGAACAGTGCTGCGTCTGCTTCCGCTCTGGTAGCGAAAGTGATTGCAGGCCAGTATATTAGCTCGATTTTCAGGGTTGACCACAGGTTTTCCGCCAACCCATTGTCGAAGCTATCCCCGACGCTTCCGGTGAGGGGGCGATGCCGGCGTCGCACAGCCGCTGGGTGAACCGGACCGCGGTATATTGACAGCCCTTGTCGCTATTAAGCCGGATCGGCTTAAAGATGTTTCGGTAATTGAGTGATTCATGGTCGTAAAGATAGGCCGGTGTGGGCGAGGAAGGCGAAACACAGATCGTAGTTGGAGCCAACGCGGTTGAGCCCGGATTCGGTTGCGGCGTGGGCC
>NZ_UPHQ01000127.1 GCF_900566055.1 Mycobacterium innocens | reverse complement strand
TCTACGCCCGCGTCGCCCAGCGCCTCCTCGCCCTTGCCGCTGTGATCTGGCACAACTGGAAGATCAACAGCCCAGTCAAGAGGTCACTGATCGCCTACGACCACTGACCAAGGTTGGGAATTACTCATCTAGTTTGGTCATCATGGCGGTGCCGCCGGTGTTGTCCTGGGGTATCGCCAGGGCGAAGGCCAGGCAGGTGGCGCTGCCCGGCGTATAGGGTCCGCGGTAGGTGGAGTTGACGGCCAGAAACGCGAGCATTCCGCACATGACCGCATGCTTGTCCTTATCGGGCAGGAGCCGGTCGATCACATCCATCGCCGAACCGAACAGCATTTCGTGGATCGCCCGGCGTTCGGCTTCGTTGGCCGCGCAGGCATACATTTCGTCGAGGGTCTTGGGGGGTTGGCGTACGTCGAAACGGCCGAGCGCTTTTGCGGGTCCGTGACTCCAGCCGATCAGTTCGGCCATGCCGGTGACGGCCTCCAAGCCGTGCCGCTCGTCCAGGTGCGTCATCAGCTGCATCGGGTCGCGGTAGAAGATCATCGGCTCTTCGCCGGATTCGCCGATGTTGGTCGACATCACCGCCGGATCCACCGTGGGCAGGGTGTCGAGCCCGAGTTCCTTGGTGATTTGGCTTGCCGTGGGGAACTGCACCGAACCCGCGATCTCGTAGCGGAAGCCGTCAATCAACTCCACCGTCGCCGCCATTCCTCCCGCGTAGGTGTTGGCTTCCAGGCACAGGGTGCGCAGGCCCGCGCGTTGCAGAACCGCGGCGGCGGTCAGCCCGTTGTGCCCCGCTCCCACCACAATCGCGTCGTAGTCGGTCATCTTCTCAAGATGCTGTGTCAGTATTGACATAATTAGAAGATGTCAGTTCTGACTCCTGCCGGCCGGGCTACCATCGGTTCGACATGACTGTGCTAGTTCGCAAACCGCCCAGCCGTCATGAGCTACGCCGACGATCCACGCATGAAGCGCTGCGTCGGGCCGCGCTGAAAACCTTCGCCCGCAAGGGATTTGCGAATGTGACGGTGACCGAGCTGGCGCGCGAGGCCGGGGTAACCGAGCGCACCTTCTTCCGGCATTTTCCGACCAAGGAGGCGGTGCTCTTCCAGGACTACGAGATCCACCTGGAATGGCTGGCCGAGGCGCTTGCCCAGCGTCCGCCAACCGAGCCGCTGTTCGATGCGGTGCTGTCCAGTGTCGCGGCGTTTCCCCATGACGTGGAGGTAGTCCGCCAGGCCGCCACCGCCCGGGCGGAGCTGATCAGCGCGGAGCGTATCGCGACTCATCTGCGGGTGGTACAGGCGTCGTTTGCGCGGGTATTGACCGAATTCGTGCGCAACCGGTACCTGGAGGTGCCCGACATCGATCTCGCCGCCGAGATCGCGGGCTCAACGCTGGCAGCGGCACTGGTTGTGGCAGTTGAGCATTGGGGCCGCAATGGTTGTGTCGGCGATCTCGGTGAGCTGGCGGCGGCCAGTGTGGATTTGGTTAGGTCGGGGCTGGCGCCGCTGGCTTAGTTGGCTTGCCGTAGCGCACCGAATCGCATCCGGGAATCGATGTCGGCGACCGGACACGCGGTCCGCATCAAGGTCATACAAGGTCATCGGATCGTCGCGGCGAGCAGTGGCAGACTTTGGCGGCAGCCAACGACATGGTCGCGGTCTTACGGTGCGAGCCTGATAACGCCCGGCGGCGAGGGGCGTGCCGGCGACGGCTGCACCGGACCGGTTCCGCCACTGCCGCCACTGCCGCTGCCACCGCCACCGGCGCCGGCCCCGGGCTGAGGGCCATCAGCGGGAGGCTCCACCTCTTGCGGTGCTGGCGGCGGCTCTTGCGGTGGTGGCGGCTCTTGTGGTGGCGGCGGTTCTTGTGGTGGCGGCGGTTCTTGTGGTGGCGGCGGCGATTGCCTTGATGGCGGCGGTGTCGCGATCGGCGCGGGCGGTGTCACGATGTGCGCGGTCGGCGGCGGTGGTGCCGGAGTTTGCGGCGGGCTCGGTAGCTGGGGATCCCCCTCGGGAACCGCCGCGATCCGCGAGGCCAGCATGGTGCCAAGTGCGTTACCGGCCGACCGGTTTCCGTAGTGGCCCGCCATGACAGCACCGCTATCCATCAACGGCAGCCGCGTCGTAGCGACGCCGGTCGGTTCGTGCCACGTCGCCGGCATGGTCGTCATGTCCAACGCCGGCGGCGTCAGTACCTCGCATCCCACATTGACTGATTCTCGGGTGTACGTGGCGATCCAGCGGGTCGGTTCATTCGATTGCGGCGCCGGAGTAGCCGTGATGGAAGCTATCTTGCCCCGGTCGTACGGACAGTAGATCTCCACCGCCGCAGTGACGAATCGGGTCATGGTGGACGTGACGCGCCTGGGCGGGTATTGGCGCAAGGTCGGGTCCATGTTGTACGCGTCATTGCGCAGCCCGTCGACTATTTCGTCCACCGGCATGCCGCCATCGAGTTTGCGACAAACTTTGTGGGCTGCGGCGATCACGCGGGGCACATTTGAGAGGACAGGGATTTCTTTCTTCTCGAGCAGTGCCAGAAACTGATCGTCCTGATTCGGGTCGGCAGCTGCTGCGCCGCCCCGGAGAATTGCTATGCCGGTTACCACCACGACGGCGCTAAGCAGGGCGCCGACGTGACTAGTGATGCCGCCGAACATGGCAGGGGCCTCCATTCCGCTAGAGGCGTCACTTGGCGGGCTTTGGATCGCGATTTACGCCGCACGAGTGGCTGTCTGGTCAGGTTTCCCGAGGTACCTCCGTATCTTTTGGTCCGCATTCGCAGGATGCCACACATATACCCCACCTGGGTAGGGGCAAAAGACCTTTAGCTTGGGCCGGGCCGCAGGGTCGCTTGCCGAAGCCGCTGTGAGCGGACGCGCTTCGCCGCCGTTAGTGAGTAACGAGTGGCATTCGGCGGCGACAGCAGCAGCATGCCTAACCCCGAGACCAGCCGGACGGTGCGGCCGCTGATGGTCTCGGTCACCCAAAACGGCCAAGAGGACTGCTCTTTCGGCCTTAGCCGGGCACGTTACTCACCGGAGAGCCCGAAGGAGTGTGCAATGTCGCTGAGCACCCGCCTGACCGAATTCTTCGGGATCGAACATCCGATACTGCTCGCGCCGATGGCCCTGGTTTCCGGGGGCAGGCTGGCGTCGGCGGTTACCGCAGCCGGGGGTCTGGGTCTCGTCGGCGGCGGCTACGGCGAGGCCGATTGGCTGCAAGCCCAGATCGGCGAAACCGACGGCGCGCGAGTCGGATACGGGTTCATCACCTGTAGCCTGGCACGTAACCCCCGGCTGCTCGACAACGCTCTGGCGCAGCAACCCGCGACCATCATGCTGTCCTTCGCTGATCTGACGCAGTTCGCCGAGCGCATCCGCCGGCGCCGGAGTTCCGCTGACCGCTCAGGTGCAAACTCTGCACCAGGCGCGCCTTGCCCTGGCAGTCGGCGCACAGATCATCGTGGCCCAGGGCGGCGAGGCGGGCGGGCACGGAATGGGTGCCCGGTCGACGTTCACGCTGGTGCCCGACGTCGTCGACCTCGTAGCGCGACGCTCGCCGGAAACGCTGGTGGTGGCCGCCGGCGGCGTCGCCGACGGCCGTGGACTGGCTGCCGCGCTGGCGCTCGGGGCCGACGGCGTGCGCGTCGGCACCCGGTTCTGGGCGGCGACCGAGGCGCTGGTGTCACCGCGAGCCCAGCAGCGAGGCATCGACGCCGACGGTGACGACACCGTGCGCACCAGGGTCTATGACATTGTGCGGCAGCGTGATTGGCCTGACGAATACGACGCCCGGATGGTCGGCAACGCCTTGACTGCGAGGTGGCACGGCCACGAGGCCGAATTGTCGGCTCGGTTGCCGGACGTGCTCAACGAATTCGAAGGGCGACTGCGGCAGAGGATTTCGACGTCATCACGGTACTCGTCGGCGAGGCGATAGGACTCATCCACGACGTTCGCCCCGCCGCTGAGATCGTGCATCACATGGTCCGCACCGCCGCACGAATCCTGAATCAGTAAAGCGGCGACCACGCCGATGTTCGCAGCAGCCGGCTCTGCCACTGGTCGCGGTATTTCAGCGCCTCGTACATGTAGCTTCCCGGCCCCCGGTGCTCCGGCGGAGTGTCGTTGGTCAGCAGGTGTACCGGCGCCGCATAGTTGTTGGAGTCGTCAATCTTTTGCCACCGCATCGCTTCTCGGCGCCGGTAGCTGCCACGTGCGACCTGGAAGCAGGCCTGGATGTCGAGTATCCGCATGCCGGCGGGGGCTTTCGACAGCGGCCGGTAGTAGATCTCGTCCCAGGAGCGGGTGTAGTCTTCCAGCGGCGCGTAGGGCCAGCCGGTGTCCTCCATGAACAGGCTCAGCGGATGGGTGGCACCGTCGGTGGGGACCGTGGCCAGGTCCACCGTCTGCAGCGGGGACCAATCGACCGGGAGCAAGATCTTGCCCGTCGCGTCGTACCGGAGATTGTCGAGCTCGCGCATCCAGGGCCGCAGGTCGCCGTGCTGGGCGCGACGTACCAGTCGCTCCAAGGCAGCGCCGTCGGTAATCGCGGTGATGGTGACGACGGTGTGGGAGGCCCCGGAACCGTCCGCGTGGTTGGTGTACCAGAGCAGCCGAGCATCGTCCTGGTTGGCCAGCGTCGGCATCCAGCCCTCCCGATAGGCAGCTTCGGGGCTGGAAAGCGGCTTGGATGGTCCGTGGTCGCCGCTGCAGGACGTGGCCCTCGCGGAGGTGCCGTCCGATGGGCGCGAGCACGAGCATGACCCTCTACCTGGAAGACACAATGTGGCCCTATCAGGAGAAGTTCGAAGACGCTATTTGGCACGTTGATTCCGGCGTCGCATCGCTGACCCTGCCGAGGTGACATCGAGCCTGCGCTCACTGCGCCACGTGGTCGTCGCGCATGGCGCCTATGGCCGCAGAATCGATGCCCTGGCCGCAGGCTCGATGCCGTAAAGACTCGATGTTCAACGGCCCAGTGGGTGTTCGGCGAGCCAGCCGGCGGCCACCGCCCGCGGTTCGGCCCCGCCCGCCACCTGGCCGCGCACCCCGGGCCCGGAACTGCGAAGCACATCTGGACAGTCGAGCCGAGAATCTGGTTTGCTCCGATCGGTAGTCGTATTCACCCGGCAGGAGCTCGCGCATGGCCCGACTTGACGTGCCGGACGGTCCCGGTGGCGAAGCCGCGATGATCTGGACGCTACGTCCCGAGCTCGGTGGCATGGTCCAGCGGATGATCCGCGGCGCATACCAGCAGAGCATCGTGCCGGCCGACGAGCGCGAGCTGGCCAGGATGCGTATCGCGCAGATCAACGACTGCGTCGCGTGCTCGGGCTTTCGTGCGCCGTCACTGCTGGACGCCGGCCCGAAAGCCCCAGCGGCCGAGCTCTACGACCACGTCGCGGACTACGCCGGCTACCCCGGCTACACGCCGCGCCAACGCCTTGTCATCGAGTTCGCCGAGCGCTTCGCCACCGACCACGCGTCACTGGACGACGCATTCTTCGAGCGCTTGCGTGCGCTGTTCTCCGATGCGGAAATCCTCGATCTCACGCTGTGCATCGCGGTGTTCCTGGGCCTGGGGCGTTCGCTGACGGTGCTCGGGGTCGACCAGTCCTGCGCGATCGACATCTAGATGAGTAATTCCCAACTGCGCGCGGAGTGTGCATCGGCTGCGCCGAGTGTGTACTGGCGGGTGTGTCCCGAACGTGGAAGGGAGTTCGATGTAGGTAGAGCTTTCCGAAGCGGTGCTGTGCAGGAGATGAGGGATTGTCGGCCCTTCGGAGTCGCCCTGCGGGGGGTGGCTTCAAACCGCCACAT
>NZ_UPHQ01000174.1 GCF_900566055.1 Mycobacterium innocens | reverse complement strand
GCACCACGAAGCCATGGTGCTGTGGGCCACCGTGACAATCATGACCCGCAAACTCCAACAGGCGACATCAGGCGCACCACCACATCCCAGATGGGGACGCCCCCGTAGCGGCCCGCCAGCGCCCATCGAGCAGGCAGCATAACCGTTTGTGAACAGGCTCTGAGTGAAATCGGTCTTCAGCTCCGCGGTGGCGACTGGCAGTCCGTTGACGAAGAACACCAGGTCCACCGAGCGCTGATCGGCGGTGGAGAAGTGCGCCTGGCGCATGACCCGCACCCGCACGGCTGCGTAGTCGGCGTTGCGTTTCTCGTTGAGTGTCGATTCGGGCTTGAAGACGCACATCTGGAACTTCGCCGCCAGGTGTGAGAACCCCTTGCGGAGCAGGTTGAGGGTGCCGCCACCGTTGTCCAGAGGTGTGTCAAGGACTTTCACGATCCTGCCCAGTAAGTGCGTCTGCTGCTTGGCGATGTCGCCGGAGCCCGGCTTGACGACCTTCGCCAGCTGCTCGGGCTGGGTGTCGGTTAGCCAGCCGAGGATGTCTTCGGGGAACAGGGCGCGTTCGCGGTCATAGCCGGTGTCGTTGGGCGAGTAGAGCCAGCCATGGGCCGCCAGGTGCTCGGCAAACTCCTTTTCGAACTCGATCTCGTTGTGCAAAGCCATGTTTCAGGACACTTCCTGCACGTCGATTTGGCCTGTGATCGCGCAGGCGGCCGGGCCCGCGTTGCAGTCCTTTGCGAGTTCGAGAAAGCCCTCAGATTCCCGACTCAACTCCCGGCCTCCTCTGGAGTTGCCTTCATATCGATGGATTCGGGATCGCCTGGCGAGTCGGCCAGCAATGTCCGCACCGCCGTTTCTAACTGGGGAAGTTTGTCTGTCAGGACCTGCCACACAGGGGCGTCGTCGACGTTCGCGTATCCATGAATCAGGATGTTTCGGAAGGCCACGATCCGCGGCAGTTCGGGAACATGCGCCGCCATGTTGGCGTGGCTCTTCGCCAGCTGACTCAGCGCCTCTCCGACTATCTCGAATTGCCGTTCGACGGCCGAGCGCAGCAGGACGTCGCCCTGGTATTCCGCAAATGTCTTTCCGGCGGCAAATTGGCGCAGGAAGCCAGCGGCGCGCAGCGCGTCCCACAGGTACTTTCGAGGATCAGGCTGCATAGATCGGTTCTCGCGTCTGCATGACGCGCTGTTTGAAGTACGGGTTCGCCAGGCCGGAAAGCGTCACCACGTCAACCGGTCGACCGATGATTTTTTCGAGCCCTTCTTTGAGCGCGAAGTAGTGGTCGAAATCTGGCCCTGCCTCGAACTCGACGAGGACGTCGACATCACTCGTGTCGATGTCGAACGAGTCGCTGACAGCGGAGCCGAACACGTCCAAGCGGCGCACTGACAGCTGACGGCATAACTCCTGAATCTGATGCCGCTTCGACTCGACCACCTCATGCACCGCTATCACCTCCACCTGCATATTCTGCCTGACCGCCCGCGCCGGCGTGCTTAAGGCAGTGGCCCACGTCCGCAGAAGTGCGAGCATCAGGCGGCAGGTTCCCGACACGTCGATCTGACCCGTGACAGCAGCAGTGATGAGCGCCGACCGGCGCTCGCGGGCAAGTTCGATGAAGCGCTCAGTCTCGGCGATCAGAGTGTCGATGTCCTCAGTCGCACGCCGAAGCCGACCGATTTCATTGGCCTGAACCTCGGCCTCAGGGATATCCAGCCGGATATCGCACAAATCGCGGATGTTGATGCGCGGTGTGCGCGCGGATCCGAGGTCTGCACTGCCGATTCCCTTGATGCGGCTACTCATCTCGCTGACGAACCGATCTGTCTTCATCGCCGCTGCAAGCCACTCGCCGTCAATTTGGGGTGCTGGTCGCAGTACAGCACAATCAGGGCTAACGATCCCGTCTTCCGGGGCGAGTCCGAGCGCCTCCTGAAACGCCCGCATGCGATTGATAACAAGGTCGCCTCGTCTACAGACCTTGTAGTTGGAGAGGTCAGCTGCGCGGGCTTCATCACCCGTCACCTCATCCCGACGACGAACGCCCCAATCGATCGAAACGGACATCAGGGGGAGAACTGCTGACACTTCGCTGGCTCGAATGTCGAGTTCCACCAGGCACCACTTCAAGCGCTCTCCGATTCCGACTCGTGCACCTAGTTCGGAGGTCGCCGTTGCATTGCGTCGCTCGCGCAGCATCTCGATCAGGCGCTGTTGCTCATCGATGAGGGTGTCGATGCGGGCCGTCTCGCGGTCGAGGTAGTCGGTGATCGCTAACTGCTCATCAAGAGGCGGAACGGGGAAGGGCATGTCCGCAATCATTGCTCGACGAACCGAATCGACAGTGGATCTGGCGCTACCATCCAAAGCCATCAGATGGAATGCGCTACTAAATGCGAAATAGAAAAATCTCGGCGTCACACGCCCGAACCCATCCAGCACATAGACCCGTTGATGAGCCATGAAGCGGCCGTACACCAGGTGGAATACCTTTGCCACGCCCGCTCCGTCACCCGCGGTGAGGACAGCAGTCGTGTCGAACTCCCAACGATCAGACCTCAGCGGCGCGTCTGACCGAACATAGAACGGGTAAGCACCGTTAGGAACGGCGTCGACAGTGTCGCCGCTCCCCGTGCGAATCCGGACAAGATGTCGTCCGCGGACGACATCCCAGTGAGCCGGAAGTTCATCAAATGTCGGGCGATCGTACGCCGTGTATGCGGGGTAGCGAGCCAGCTCCATCAGCCCTCCACCTCCCGCAACAGGTCCAGAATCATGGCGACCTGCTTCTCCAGTTCGGCGTCGATCTCGGCGAGCGGCCTGGGCGGGATGTACTTGTAGAAATGCCGGGTGAACGGAATCTCATAGCCGACTTTGGTTCTTGCGATATCGACCCAGGCGTCCGGGACGTGCGGGTGGACCTCGGCCTCGAAGTACGCCTTGATCGTCGCTGCCCGGCCGGCGTCACCCGCGGTGTTGCCGCCGTAGGTGAATGGCACGTTCTCCGTGTCTCGCTTCTTCGCATCCGGTTTCGGGTTGCCTTTGCGGTCGGTCACCGACTTGCCGTCGTCGTCGAGCAGCGGCCGTTCGACGATGATCGTCCAGTAGGCGAAGTCATTGGCGATCAACACCTTCGAGTAGTCGGGGTCGGCCTTGTCGAAGGCGTCATAGAGAGCCAGGATGCGGTCGCGGGCCTTAGCATCGACTTCGCGGTTCTTCGCGCCGAGGTTCTTGCGGATCTTCGTCCAGAACGAGGTCGCGTCGATCAGTTGGATCTTGCCCACGCGCTCAGAACGTTTCGTGTTATCCAGGATCCAGATGTAGGTGGCGATACCGGTGTTGAAGAACATGTTCGTCGGCAGCGCGACGATCGCCTCGACCAAGTCCGATTCCAGCAGCCACTGGCGGATCTTGGACGGGCCGGATTCGGCGGCGCCATTGTACAGCGGTGAGCCGTTCAAAACTATCCCGGCGCGGCCGCCACCGTCGTGCGTGGGCCGCATCTTGTGCGCAAGGTGGCATAGAAACAGCATCTGGCCGTCGCCGATGGACGGAAGACCATGCGAAAAGCGGGAACCCGCGGCGAGCGCTTCCTTCTCGACCGCCCCGTGGGACGCCTTCCAGTCGAAACCGTAGGGCGGGTTGGACATGCAGAAGTCGAAGGTGCGGTCCCAGAAGTGGTCGTCGGCCAGGGTGTCGCCGAGCCGAATATTGCCGGCGTCTTGCCCTTTGGCGATCATGTCGGACTTGCAGATTGCATACGACTGGTCGTTGATCTCCTGCCCATACAACCGCAGCCGGGCATCGGGATTGCGTTCCAGCAGCCGCTCCTCGGCGACCGACAGCATGCCGCCGGTGCCGGCCGGTGGGGTCGTAAATCGTGCGGACGGTGCCGGGCTCGAGGAGGGCCTTGTTGTCCTCGGCGAATAGCAGGTCGACCATGAGCCGGATCGCATCACGCGGCGTGTAGTGCTCACCTGCTTCCTCGTTGGAGGCCTCCGCGAATTTGTAAATCAGGTACTCGAAGAGGTCGCCCATTTCGGCGTTGGGCACCGTATCCGGGTGCAGGTCGACTTCGGCGAACTTCGACGTCACCAGGTACAGCCGGTTCTTCTCGTCCAGGGTTGCCAGCTCGTTTTCGAACTTGAACCGCTCGAACACGTCGATGTTGGCTGAGAACCCCGTGATGTAGTCCATCAAATTGGCCCGCAGACCCTCGGGATCCTCAAGCAGACGGGCGAAGTCGAAGGCGCTGGTGTTGTAGAACCCGAGCCCGGTCATGCGTTTTACCTGGACATCCAGCGCTCCGCCGGTGTACTTGGCGGCCAGCGCCCGGACATCGTCGCGAGTGGGTTCGAGGACGCAGTCTAGGCGTCGCAGGATTGTGAACGGCAGGATTACCCCGCCGTACTGGTGCGGCTTATATACGCCCCGGAGCTGATCGGCGATCCCCCACACGAAATTGCCCAGCTTGCTCAAACGCGTTCTCCCCTTCGCAGATGCGTCACCTAGAACGTTAACTACACCAGACCCGATCCGTGGCTTGGTTGGCCACACCGTGCATTGCCCGGAGATCTGTAGAGGCCGCGCCATGTCGAGACTGGCCGTCTGCGAATCCCGGTTGGTCGCCGCCCGCCCCACGTCATCGGCGGTTTTGGCGACCTCTGGCGGTGGGTGTCCAAGTGGCTGGGGCACAGTAGCTATGTCTTGACGGTGTCCACCTACGTCGACTGCATACGCGAAGACGATACGGCGACAGCCCCTTTGAGGGGCGACGGTGAGCAATCTCGAGGATTACCGCGGCCTGTAGGTGCCAGGAGGTAGACTCGGACTGGCCAGCCAGTATCGACGCTCAGTCGATCCAGACCCGCGTGGCACAGTTCCACGCAGTTGTCGGTGTTGCCGCGTCGGCGAGCCGATCGGCGAAAGCGAGGGCTGCTTGCACCACGGTGGCGAATTCTCGTGGCAGTGCAGCGCCATCGGGTCCGAGCCCGGCCCGGTAGTCGATGTCGATCAACCACGTCGCAGCGCGTCGACCTCGACGCCCGCATTGAGGCATTACAGACCTCGGTCAATCGGCTGCTGGAGCTGAAGCGCCGCGCGGACAACACCGCTGACCTGCTGGCCGCGGAGTCGTCGCTGACCCAACGACAGGCCGAGTTGGACTCGCTGCGGGCCCAGCGCGCCACACTTGGCGACCAGATTTCCTACGCGACGATCAACGTCAACATCTCCGCCGAACCGACAGTGACCCGGGTTGGTTTCCTCGGTGCACTCGACCGCGGCTGGCACTCGGTGCTCTCGGCGAGCTACGGCATCATGCTGACGGCCGGGTTCCTGCTGCCGTGGTTGCCGGTACTGGCCGTGCTGGTGTTGGCGGTCGTCTTGGTGCTGCGCCGCTGGTCATTCCCGCGAGCATCCGGTGCGCCCAGCAGCCCGACGACAAGCTCGTGACCACCCGCCCGAGCCGTGGGTGGCCGCTCGTGCGACGACCCGACACTCAGCCCTTGATCGACCCGGTGCGTTTCACCTTGGTGGTGGCGATGCACACCACGTCGCGGTCACCCTGGCTCCAGGTCGCCTGGGTGGGATACAGCACATAAGTTTCGAAGTCCTCGCTGTCTGCGGCATTGGGCGCATAAGCAGCGAACGCCGAAAAGCACCTCTCCCGATAGTCGCTCTCCAGGGTGGGCTGGCCGGGGAAACTACTTGCAGTCACCCGCAATTGCGCATACACCTCACCCTCGTGTGGTTTGGCGCATGACACTTTCGGGAGCATGGTGACCCGCGCATTGTCACCCGGGATCGACTCGATGCAATCCCCGACGGCGAGGCTGGTTGCACGCACCGAACCGTCGTTGGTTACGACGGCAGCGATGATCGCGACCCCGATGAGTAACGTCCACAGCGTGGACAGCACCAGGCCGGCGATTGCCATGCCGCGCCCGCCCTGGCCGCGGGTCTTGATCTGTTTGAGCGCGATGATGCCGAAGATGACACTCAGCAGGACACCGCCGAGGATCCCGAAGATCAGCGAAGCGATCGCAAAGCCATTGGTGCTCCGCGGCGTCGGAGGCAGCCCATAGGCCTGGCCGTACTGACCGGGCTGCTGCGGGTAGCCGCCGGGGAAGCCGGGTTGTTGTGGGTAAGGGCCCGGCCCCGGTGGCTGGCCAGGCGGCGGATATGGCGGCGGCTGAAACGTCATGAGGGCAACCGTAATACCACCTGCGCCACCAAAGGGGGGCGTCGACAATATCCGCGCTATTGGGCAGCCGATCGGGTTTCGCCGCTGTCGCCAGGCGCGTCGCCGCCCGCCCCGCGTCGGAGGCGCAACCGCGCTTCGTTATACTATCTAAGTATCTGCTGGTCCGAGAATGAGAGAGCAGGCATATGCCACGCACAGACAACGACACCTGGGACTTGGCGACCAGCGTTGGGGCGACGGCCACGATGGTGGCGGCAGCCCGGGCGATAGCCACCAAGGCCCCGCATCCCTTGATCGAGGACCGGTTTGCCGAACCGTTGGTCCGTGCCGTCGGCGTGGATTTCTTCACCCGGTGGGCCACCGGCGACCTGGTCGCTGCCGACGTCGACGACGACGAGTCCGCTTGGAAGCTCGAGCACATGCCCGATGCGATGGCCGCACGGACTCGCTTCTTCGACTCGTTCTGCCACGACGCGACGCAGGCCGGGATCCGTCAGGCCGTGATCCTGGCATCCGGTCTGGATGCGCGCGCCTACCGGTTGGCATGGCCGGCCGATATGACGGTGTTCGAGATCGACCAGCCGGCGGTGATCGGGTTCAAGACCGCCACCCTGGCCGGGCTGGGAGCCGCCCCGACGGCCGCTTTGCGCACGGTTGCCGTCGACCTGCGCCACGATTGGCCGAAAGCCTTGCTGCACACGGGTTTTGACAGAAGTCGGCCGACCGCGTGGATCGCCGAGGGGCTCTTCGGTTATCTGCCGCCAGCTGCTCAGGATCGCTTGCTGGACAACATCACTGCGCTCAGCGCCGACGGCAGCCGGCTGGGCTGCGAGGCGGTCCCGGACATGTCGCAGCTAGACGTCGACAAAGCCCGGGAGAGGATGCGCCGGGCCACTGCTAAGTGGCGGGAACACGGTTTCGACCTCGAGTTCGCCGATCTGGGCTACGAGGGCGAGCGCAACGACGTCGGCGGCTATCTTGACCGCCTGGGCTGGCGCTCCGCCGGTATCCGGATGAGCCAGCTGTTGGCCGACAACGGTCTTGCGGCGATCCCCCAAACCAACGACTCGGTGTCGATGGCCGACACCATCTACTACACCTCCGTACTGAGCGCATGACGCAAGCGCGTCGTCGCGGGCTCAACGGCGTCGTCACCCGGATGTGGAGCCTGCTGGCCCCGGCCTACGACCTGCCGGTGTTGCAGCAGTGGGTGTACCGTCCGCCGCACGACGAGGTGATTGCCCAACTACGCGCCCACGGATCGCGCAAGATCGCTGATATCGCCTGCGGCACTGGCATTCTCAGCGACCGTATGCAGCGCGAATTGGATCCCGACGAGATCTACGGCGTCGACATGTCTGATGGCATGCTCAATCAGGCTCGCGCCAGATCCAACCGAGTGCACTGGTTACGCGGCCCCGCCGAGCAACTGCCCTTCGACGATGGCGCACTCGACGCCGTGGTGACGACCTCGGCGTTTCACTTCTTCGATCAGCCTGCGGCGTTGCGGGAATTCCATCGGGTGCTGGCGCCCGGCGGGCTGGTGGCCGTTGCGGCCCTGAGCGCACGCCAACCGCTGCTGCAGGCACCCTCGGCCGGCAGGTGGAAGCCGCAGCACAATGCCTCGCCGGCCGAGATGTGGACACTGTTCGAAGCCGCCGGGTTCGTCGTGAGCGATCAGCACCGGGTCCGGCGGCCGGTCTGGACGAAGATCGTGTCAGACCTGATCACCGTCGGCACCAAGAGCCCAACGGCGACCACATAAGAACGCCCTACGGGCGGTGCCCGCAAACCCCGAAGACGTTGTCACGCACGCGCTGACTCCGCGCGCATCTTCTCGGCGAACAAGCCGACTGCCGTAACGGCCGCAGCGTGACGGTGATCTCGTCGATCAAGCCGTCGGGCCTGGTATGGATGACATCGCAACCCTCGATCTCGAGGCCATCCACATTGGCGGTGAAGACCAAGGCGTGATCGCCGCTGCGATCGGCGCACATCTATACCCGGTGGCGCAAACCGTCAAAGACGTTTGCGACGGCGGTGATAACAGCCGCGACGGTGCGGCGGCCCCGGTAGGGCCGGTACGCGATGGGACTGTGCAGGATGGCGTCGTGGGTGAACAGGTCACCGATGGTGGTGACGTCGCCTGACTCGATAGCGGCGCGGAACGCGTGCACGGCGACCTCCTTTACAGGGGCAGCGCGTTGCCCACGGCGACCGTGACGGCGGCGACGAGGATCAGTGCGGTCAACGCGACGTTGCGCGGCTCCCGAAGGTAGGCGTGGGAACCGATCGTGCCCGCCATGACGACCGCGAAACCGCCTGCGGCGACCGGGGTGAGAAATTCCGCGACGCCCAGCGGTCGGGGCACCAGGATGCCGATCGCACCGAGCAACCCACACAGCGCTGCAAAGCGGACCTCCGGCATCGGGAACGGTGCGATACCGGTTTGCCCAAGCGCGATGAGCCGGTCCTTGGGCAGGCTGATCTTCAACAGCCCTGACGCGGTGAAAATCGCGGCGAGCACGACGTGCAAAGCCCACAGAAACGCATTTATCACCAGCCTCCTCGCTCGATAGTGGTGCACCTTGAAGACACGTCACGGGGCGTCGATGTGACTCGTCGAGGCGGTGACCTTGGTCACAACGCCTCGTTGTCGCGGCAAGGTGGACCGCCAAAGGCTGGCGCGACGATGGGTTGCCGCAGTCAAGAAGGCGACGCCGGCCGCGGCTTCGCACCGTCGACGCCGGCAAACACTGGTTCGGTCAGTCGTCCGCGCGCCGGGTGATAGCCATCGGCACCGTCCAGGTCCACGCCGTCTCGCCGGTGTCCGGCGTGGTCATGTCCAGTCGTGTACCGCGCGCGGCAAGCTGCTGCGGGAGTAGGGCCGTTAGGTCGGTGGCCGCCGTCGGACTTGGGGCTGTTCTGGATTTTTCGATCACGGTGACCACCAGGTCGGTCTCATAGCTGGCCTGCAAGATGATCTCGTCGGCGATTGCATGCCGCAGAATCGCCGTGACCAGCTGCTGCACCGCGTCGTAGAGCGCGCTCGTGATGGTTCTGTCGATGGTGTCCAGCGGGCCGGTGAAGAAAACCTGGAATCTGGCGTCCAGAGCTTCGGTCACTTCGCCGAGCAGATCCGACATGCGCAGCCGAAAATTGGTCTCGTCGCCGGTCGGTATGTCGAGTTGGTTGATGGTGTTGCGGACGTCGTTGATGACGGCGTCGAGTTCGCGGACCGACTCGCCGATGCGTTCGGCGACGGCCGGCACTCGAGCCAGCGGCAAGACTGCGCTGAGTTGCAGACTGATGAGAAACAACCGCTGAGTCAACGAGCGATGCAGTTCCAGGGCGATGCGTTCGCGCTCGGCCGCTACTCGTGAGGTCCGTGCGTGCGCTTCGGCGAGTCGCAGATTCACCAGGTTGTCCACCCGCGCTCGCAGCTCGCCCAGCTGGAATGGCTTGGACAGATATTCGTTCGCGCCGGCGTGTAGCAATGCCAGCCTGGATTGGTCGTCGGAGCGGGCGGTGAGGATCAGCACCGGTGTGTTGGCCAACGTCGGGTCGGCGCGCACCTGATGCAGCAGTTCGTCGCCGCTGAGCTGCGGCATCATGATGTCGCACACGATCAGGTCCGGGCGGTGCGCGCGGGCCAGCTCCAGTCCGGACCGCCCGTCGAACGCCGCCTTGACTCGGTAGTGCGGCGATAGTGCTTGGCACACAAAGGCATTGAGGTCGACGTTGTCTTCGATGACCACGATGACAGGTTTGGAGTCTGCGTGGTCCGGTTCGCGCTGGAGCAGCGCTGTCGAGATAGCGGTGATATCGGCGATCGCACCGGCGGCGTCTAGATGAGTAATTCCCAACCTTGGTCAGTGGTCGTAGGCGATCAGTGACCTCTTGACTGGGCTGTTGATCTTCCAGTTGTGCCAGATCACAGCGGCAAGGGCGAGGAGGCGCTGGGCGACGCGGGCGTAGA
>NZ_UPHQ01000333.1 GCF_900566055.1 Mycobacterium innocens | reverse complement strand
ATACATTACGGCGAGACGCTAATGTTGGAGGGACTGATCCCCTCGATCGGGACCGTCGGTGACGCCCTGGACAACGCGCTGTGCGAAACCACGATCGGGCTCTACAAGACCGAGTGCGTGCGCCCTGACTCCCCGTTTCACGTCGGCCCGATCCGAACCCTCGCTGACCTGGAGAACATGACCTCGGCGTGGGTTAGCTGGTACAACGAGCGGAGGCTCATGCACCGCCTGGGCCGCATCCCACCGGCCGAAGCCGAGGCCGAGTACTACGCTCGACTCCAGGCCGGAGAGCACACCGGTCACACGTAACGAGGTGTGCATGAAACCGGGGATGCTTCAGTCTTTGGAGGGGGCTGGTGGGCGGGTTTGCGGTTGGTTGGCTTCGCTGACCGGCCTCAGGTGTTGCGCGTCACTGATCGTGCACATGGCGGCGTCGTTGTCGGTGATGCTGGTTGGGGTGTGAAATAGCCCCGCTCGGGTGGTTTCGGGCGGGGCTAGGTGATCGGGGTGTCGTCGGGATGGTCAGGGTGTCGTCGTGAGCTGGTGTTCGTGGTTGGTTTCGGTGACTGCGGATCGGGCGCTGGTTTCGTCGACGAGGTTTTTGCCGGCGATGCAAGCGGCGATGAGCGCGGAGATGGCGAGTCGGTTGACGGCGCGGGGTTTGCCGCGGCCGGAGTCGTGGATCAAAGCGATGGCGTCGTCGGTGAACAGTGGGTCGGATCGACCAGCCAACTGGAGGTGGTGGCGGATATAGCCGGCGGTTTCCTCGCTTGTCATGCCGGTCATGGTGCGGCGCACGGTGATGCGTTGTTCGAGTGCGGCCAGGATTCCCAGGGCCATCTTGGTGGCAAGCGTGGGTTGGCCTAAAAGTATTGTGGCGAACGGCGATTCGGTGTCGAGCCGATGATTGGTGAGTAGTCGCAGCGCTTCGAGGGCATCGTGGGAAAGCAAATGGGCTTCGTCGATGCACAAGATGGGGGTCCGGCCGCGTTCGGCTGTTTCGGCGGCTAGCGCGTCGCGGGCTTGGGGGACCAGCGCGGCGTTGTGGAAGCTGGGGCGTGCGCCCAGGGCGGATACGATGTGGTGGTAGATGCCGCGTGCGCCGACGGTGGGGTCGGGGATGTAGATCAGGTGGTGGCGGGCGGGTTCGGCGCGCTCGATCGCAGCACGAGCGGCGACGGTTTTCCCGACGCCGACCTCGCCGGTGATCACGGTGATGCCGCGGGTGGCGATGCCGTAGCCGATGCGGGCCATGGCCTGGGCGTGGTCGCCGCTGCGAAACAGCATGCCCGGCGCGAGGCCGCGCCCGAAGGGCATGGTGGTCAAGCCGAAATAGGATTGGATTTTGTCCAGCATGGGTTCTCCAAAATGTTCTATGGTGGATGGTCGAATAACGCTGTGGTTCAGTGTTTTTGCGAATGCTGGCGGTCGCCGCCAGCGGGTTGGGCGTCGGGCTTGTCGCCGGTGAGGGCGGGGTAGTTGATCGCTTGGCCCACTTCGGTCTGGTGGGCGGTCTGCAGCAGCTGCAGGTAGTCGATACCGGTGGCGTCGACCGGTGCGGGTGCCCCGAGTTTGACCGCGGGGTGGGTGTGGCGGCCGATGGTGTGCGGCGCCGCGTGGCCCATCGGCTTGCCCTGGTATTCCACCTCGATGACGGTCAGGTCGAACGGGGTGAACAACAGGTCCACCAGGCGCCCGCTTAGCGCGGCGTCAACCTGATAGCGGTTACCGTGCAAAGAAACCGTCGCGAACGCGGTGACGCGGCGCTGTTCGCGCCACAAAAACGCGCGCCGCAGCAGTGCGGAGTCCGGCCGCGGCGCCGGGGTCCGGTCGGCGGCGTGGTAGCGCTTCACCGGGGTGGCGCCGGTTTCTGAATGCACGGCCCGGTGGTAGTGCTGGTGCAGCCAGGCGGTGAACAACCGGTTGAGCTCATCGAGTGAGCTGACTCCGCCGGCGGCCTCGATCTCGACCAGGAACTGCTCGCGCACGGTGCGGTTCCAGCGCTCTATTTTCCCCCTCCCTTGGGGTTTTCCCGGTCTACTGTGCACCAGCCGGATATCCAGAACCGCCGTCGACCACGCCAGCTGACGCGAGGAATACGCGCTGCCGTTGTCGCAGCAATGCCGATATCGGCATTGCGGACATTATGCCGACCTCACGATTATGCCGATGTTTAGGTGGGGTCGGTTGTGGTGCAGGGAGTTCAGTCGTGAGGTATCGGCATAATCAGAGGCCTTCGAGGAACGCGAGGATCGGATCGGGTGGCTGGT
>NZ_UPHQ01000126.1 GCF_900566055.1 Mycobacterium innocens | reverse complement strand
TCTACGCCCGCGTCGCCCAGCGCCTCCTCGCCCTTGCCGCTGTGATCTGGCACAACTGGAAGATCAACAGCCCAGTCAAGAGGTCACTGATCGCCTACGACCACTGACCAAGGTTGGGAATTACTCATCTAGGAGACAAATGGACTTCACGTGGACCTAGCCTCGGTCGACGAGCTGCTCACCACCACGCGGTCGGTGCGCCGACGCCTCGATCTGAACCGGCCGGTGGGCCGTGAGGTGATTCTCGAGTGCCTGCGGCTGGCCACCCAGGCGCCCACCGCCAGCAATGCCCAGGATTGGCGCTGGCTGGTAGTCACCGATGCCGACAAGCGTGCGGCGATCGCCGACATCTACCGCAGCGTTGGCGCCGAGTATCTCGCCCGGGCCGCGGCCACCGCGTCCGATCCGCAGACCCAGCGGGTGTATCGCAGCGCGCTCGGCCTGACCGAGACGCTGGCCCGGGTTCCGGTGCATGTCATTGCCTGCCTGCAGCAGCACATCGACGAAAGTAACCGGCTGGTCGCCGCGTCGGCTTGGGCGTCGATCATCCCGGCCGGCTGGAGCTTCCTGCTTGCGCTGCGGTCCCGCGGACTGGGATCGGTGTGGACGACGATGCATCTGGCGAAGGAGAAAGAGGTGGCCGGGGTGCTGGGAATCCCAGACACGGTCACCCAGGCGGCGCTGTTCCCGGTGGCCTACACCATCGGCACCGACTTCCGTCCGGCCGCGCGGCCGCCCGTGGAGACCATCACGTATTGGGATACCTGGGAACAGCGTGTTGGAGAAAGCTGATGCAGTCCTACACCGTGCGATTTCACGTCGACGCGCCCCCGAGCAAGGTGTGGCGGGTGCTGCATCCGCCCGCGCCGCCGAATTCTCCGCGGCCGCGGGTGCTCAGGTGGCCGACGGGCAGCATGGAAATTTTGCACGAGGGAGACGAGGCCGGCGAAGGTCTGGTCCGCACCTGCATTTTCGAGGTGCCCATGTACCTGCTGTCCGGCGGCAAGGGCCGGTCGTTCGAGACCGTCACGGAGGCAAAGGTCAACAAGCTGTCGCGGTATGTGGCAGTCGGCGCGCCGCTGTGGTCGCGCGCCGAGGGCTATCACCAGCTCGACGAACAGCCCGACGGCAGCACCATACTGACGTTCCACGAGACCTATCACGCCTATAACCCGGTGTTGCGCTTCCTCCTCGAGCGCCCGGTGCACGCGAAGATTTCCCGTGACAACCTCAAGACGTACGAGCACGCGCTGGGCTACGCCGGCACGGTGCGGCGACTGGACTGAACGGCTGCGCGCCGGCGCTTCTTGCATACCCACCGGGCCCACCGGGCATCCGGCTCACACGAACGCGGTGATTAACGCCAAAACGGCGATGCACCACGCCAGCGCGGCAATCAGCACGCACAATGACCCGACCGCGGCCAGCCGGTCACTGCGGTTCGCGTTTTCGTCCAGGGTGACGGCGAAACTACTGGGCATTCGCCGGAATACGTCCGGCCATGCCACCCGGGAGGCGGCCCGCTTGACACCGGTCGGGTCCTCTTTGGTATGGCGGCGCGGTGCCACCGTGGTGCCGTTGGTGACGAGCACAAAGCCCACCACAAACGACGCGACACCCGCCACGATGAGCAGCGCGGCAAGCCACAGCATCATGTCCTCCTTCACAGCCGATCCGTTACCTGCGCTGTTGGCTCCAGTTGCATCGCGCGCCCAACGTGGTCGCGCTCTGCACCTGCAGTCATAGTGGGTACCCAGGCCCCCGGTTGGGGAAACGACGATCGCCGTCCGCGCCGGCCGTGTTGCGCGCGACTTGGAGCGCGCCGGGAAGTCGTTGGCGCACAATGCACTTGCCGAGCATGCCTGGGCCGGCCGGCACTGGTCAGGAGTCGGCATGGCCGCGAAGTCGACGCGCCTCTTCGGCGACGCCGGTGCGCGCTCTGGCGCCGCGTCGTCGGTAGCCACGCCGACGATTCGTACCGTGCCGGCGGTTCGAAATTGGCTGCCTGCCCCGGTAGGCTGCTGAGCTATGAGTTCGAAGGCGCCGGCCGCCCGATTTCTCGCTGCGGGGCTGATCCTCGCGGGCTGGGCCGGGTCCGCAGGTGTCGCGGTTGCCGACCCGCAGCCGGCGCCGCCGTCCGCACCCAAGACGACCATCGATCACGACGGCACCTATACGGTGGGCACCGACATCGCGCCGGGCACCTACAGCTCTGCCGGACCTGTCGGTAACGGCACCTGTTATTGGAAGCGGTTAGGCAATCCGGACGGCGCGCTGCTCGACAATGCCCTGAGCAAGAAGCCGCAGGTAGTGCAGATCCAGCCGACCGACAAGGCATTCAGGACATCCGGGTGCCAGCCCTGGCAGATCACCGGCGAGGGCACTGCGCCGGCGGAAGTTCCGGGGCCTGCGGCAGGTGCCCAGCTGCAAACCGATCTGGCGATCCTCAACGGGCTGCTTGGCCCCACCGGCGAACGGGTGCCACAGTCCTGACGGCCGGCGGACGCTGCTGTGGCTGACCGTGTGCAACAGGTCATCGTAATCGGTGCCGGCGTCAGCGGATTGACCTCAGCGCTGTGCCTGGCCGAAGCGGGATGGCCGGTGCAGGTCTGGACCGCTGCGATGCCGCAGGACACGACCTCGGCGGTGGCCGGGGCCGTGTGGGGCCCGGTATTCACCGAACCTGTCGCCAAGACGCTGGCTTGGGCGGCGGAATCGCTGCACGTGTTCGGCGAACTCGCCAAGGACCCGGCCACCGGAGTTCGCATGGCACCGGCTTTGACTGTCGGTGACGTACCCGTGGGCGCGGCGCTGCCGCCGCAGGTCGCGTTGATCTCCGACCTGCGGCCGGCCGATCCGGCCGAAATACCCGAAGGCTTTCCGGCGGGGTTTCGCTCCACGCTGCCCATGATCGACATGCCCCACTACCTCGACTACCTGACCAAGCGGTTGGCCGCGGCCGGCTGCGAGATCGAGATCCGTCCGGTGCGGTCGCTGGCCGAGGCCGCCGACGCCGCACCGATCGTGGTGAACTGCGCCGGTCTCGGCGCCGCAGAGCTGACCGGCGACGACACGTTGCGGCCGCTGTTCGGCCAGCACGTTGTCATGGCCAATCCCGGTCTGCAGCAGATATTTCTGGAACGCAACGACGCCCCGGAATGGGTCTGCTACTTCCCCCACCCGCAGCGCGTGGTCTGCGGCGGCATCAGTATCGCCGACCGCTGGGACACGACTGCGGACCCCGCGGTGACCGAACGGATCCTGCGGCGCTGCCGGCGGATCGAGCCGCGGCTTGGCCAGGCCGCGGTGATCGAGACGATCACCGGGCTGCGTCCCGACCGTCCGTCGGTGCGGGTGGAATCCGAGCCGCTCGGGCGGGCGCGGTGTATTCACAACTACGGTCACAGCGCCAACGGAGTAACGCTGTCGTGGGGATGTGCGCGGGACGTGGCGCGCTTCGTCGGCGCGCAATGAGCGTCAGGCCGGCGGCGCCAGCGCGTTCTCGACAGAGGTGTACATCGGCAGCAGGCGACGCAGGCCGCACGCGGCGATGGTGCGGGCCACGATCGGCTGGTTGCTGACCAGCCGCAGGTTCACCCCGCGACGGCGGCACCGCACCGATTCCTGCGCCAGCACGGCATACGCGCACGACCCCATGAACTCGAGGTCTCTGACGTCGATGACGAACGGACCCGGCGCGATGGCCATGGCGGCGCTGCGGGTCACCAACCGTTGCCAGACTGTCTCGTTACTGGCATCGATGTCACCACCGACGTGGACCACGACAGCCGAGCCGGTAGATTCGGTGACCGCCCGCAGACCGCTTTGCGCGTCACCTAATTGCAAACTCAGCCGCGTGCTCGCGGGACCGGAGGATGCTCCGAGCGCGACAGTGTCCATCTTGTGCAACGTCCCGTCCGTCGTGTGGTGCTAAGTGCTGCCGTCCTGGCTGTGGGAAGGCGCGCGGGTGATCGTCCTGGCTAGGAGTGCCCTGTTTTCACAGTGGTAGTAAGCATATGTGTAACAGATCCTGAAAAAGAAGGATGTCTAAAACCAAATTTTGCGTAATTCATGACGGCGGGCACGTTCTTGGCTGTCTGACCACCGGGCGCGGCGACATCACTACTATCTGATCAAAGCTTGCTACTGCTAAGAGAAACCGGCCGATAACGCGGTGAGCATCGATTACACGCAGCATGACCACCTCGACCACATTGTCACCATCACAATCAACCGGCCCGAGGCGCGCAACTCTCTCGACATGGCACATTTCCGCGACCTCGCCCACGCCTGGGCCGCCTTTCGCGATGACGCCAATGCCTGGGTCGCCGTCGTCACCGGCGTCGGGCACGACTTCTGTACCGGAGCCGACCTCAAGAAGTTCATCCCCGAGCTGACCGGTGATCTTCCCCGGCCCGAAGGGTGGAACAAGGACGACGCCATCCATGCCGTGTTGCACCGATTCCCGCTCTACAAGCCGGTCGTCGCAGCGGTGAACGGCACGTGTGTCGCGGGCGGCTTCGAAATGCTGGGCCTGACCGACATCCGAGTGGCGGTGCCCGAGGCGAGATTCGCGGTGATGGAGCCCAAACGCGGACTCTTCGCGGGCGGCGGCAGCACCGTGCGACTGCCGCGCCAGATTCCCTACGCGTTAGCCATGGAACTGCTGCTGACCGCCGACCTGGTGGATGCGCAGCGCGCGCTGGCCATGGGGCTGATCAACCGCGTGGTCGCGGCCGACCGGCTGATGGATACCGCCTATGACTACGCCGCGCGGATCACCGCCAACGCTCCGCTCGCGGTATCGGCAACCAAGCAATCCGCCGTCGAAGGCCTGGCACTTGACCTGGAGTCGGCATACGACAACGAGACCCGGCACAGCGACCGCGTTTTCCAGACGCAGGACGCGAAGGAAGGACCGCGCGCGTTCGCCGAGAAGCGACCGCCGCGATGGCAGGCGCGCTGACCGCTCAGCTATTGCGGCTGCCCGCGGCGCGGCGGGTCAGCAGCGACAATATCCAGCTCACGATCGACAACAGGATCGCGGCCCAGATGGCACTCCACCAGAAATGGTCGATCTGCAGGCCCCAGTGGGTGGTGTCCTTGGTGATCTGGGCGGTGATCCACAGCATGAACGCGTTGATCACGATGTGAAAAAGGCCGAGGGTGAGGATGTACAGCGGGATCGACAGGAATTGCACGATCGGCTTGATGAATGCATTAACCAATCCGAAGATGACCGCGACGACGAAGATGATGACGACCCTTTCCAGCGTCGTATCACCGCCGACAAAGCGCACCCCCGGAACACACAGGGTGACCACCCACAACGCAAACCCCGTCAACGCCGCACGCACCAGAAAAGGGCCCATGCGCCGATCCTGCCATCAATTCAGTGCGTAGAAGCGCTGAGCGTTGCGGCCGCCGATCTTTTCCCGCGACTCTTCGCTGATGTCGGACCGGCTACGCAGATGCTTTGTGCTCTCCGGCCATTCGCCATCCCAGTGCGGGTAGTCGCTGGCGAACATGATGAAGTCGTCGCCGAGTACGTCGATCACACCCGGCAGGATCGGCTCCTCCGGCTCGCAGGTCACCCAGATGTTGCCGGCCCGCCAATAGTCCTGGGGGTCGCGGCGCCAGCCGCCCTCGATCCAGTCGCCGCGCTTCTCGTAGTGCTCGTGCAGTCGATCGATGAAGAACGGAACCCAGCCGGCGCCCGCCTCGAGGAAGGCGACCCGCAATCGAGGATGACGTTCGAACACGCCGCCGGAAACCAGCGCGGTCATCGCGGTCATCTGGTCGAACGGAAAGCTGATGCAGTGCACCTGGATGTAGTTGGTGAAGCGGTCCACGCCGATCTTGGGCAGGTGGATGCCCGGGGCGCCGTGGATCCCGAGCGGCATCTCCAGCTCAACGGCGGCGGCGCAGAACGGGTCGAGGTCAGGATGGTCGAGGTTGCGTGCCTTGAGTGCCGGCGGGACCAGGGTGGCGACCAGCCCGAGGTCTTTGGCCTCGGCCATGATGTCGATGGCCACCCGCCCGTGTTCGATCGGGGTCACGGCGACGCCGCGTAGCCGGCCGTTGGACGGCGCGCAGAAATCGGCGATCCACTGGTTGTACAGACGCGCGAAACCGGCTGCGAAATCAGGGTTTTCCAGGCTGGGCACGCACAGCCCGAGGCTGGGATACAGCACCATCGTGTCGAGGTGATCGCGGTCGGCGTCACCCAGCACACCCTCGGCGGTCGCGGTGTGGAGGTCGCCTGCCGTGGTGATCCCGTGCTGGGGTGGGCAACCGGCGCCGGGTCCCGTGTCCTCCGGGTAATTGCGGCCTTCGATCCGCAGCCCGGGTCGTCCGTCGCTGCTGGGTTGCACGTAGTCCGGCCAGCGCTTGAGTGCTTCGATGGCCAATGACGGGTTTTCGGCGACGTGTCCGTCGGCATCGATGATTCGCATGTTCCCGAAGTTACTCGCGCGCTTGCCATACCCCAAGGTTCGCGCGATGGCACCCGTGCTGCACGATGCTGACGTGACAACACCGGGGCTGACCGTCGACCAGCGAAACTCGTTCGTTGCGGCGTTCCTGGGCTGGACGATGGACGCCTTCGACTACTTCATCGTGGTGCTGGTCTATGCCGACATCGCAAAAACCTTCCACCACACCAAGACTGAAGTCGCATTCGTCACGACGGCCACTCTGGCGATGCGCCCGGTGGGTGCGCTGCTGTTCGGGCTGTGGGCCGATCGCGTCGGCCGGCGCATTCCGCTGATGGTCGACGTGATGTTGTATTCGGTGGTCGGATTCCTGTGCGCGTTCGCGCCGAACTTCACCGTACTGGTGATACTGCGCCTGCTGTATGGCATCGGCATGGGCGGCGAGTGGGGGCTGGGTGCTGCGCTCGCCATGGAGAAGGTTCCGGTCGGCCGGCGCGGGTTCTTCTCCGGGCTGCTGCAGGAGGGCTACGCGTTCGGCTATCTGCTGGCCACCCTGGCCTGCCTGCTGGTGGTGAACTGGCTGGGTCTGTCGTGGCGCTGGCTGTTCGGTCTTTCCATCATCCCGGCTCTGATCAGCCTGATCATCCGCTACCGGGTGAAGGAATCCGAGGTGTGGGAAGCCGCGCAGGACCGGATGCGGCTCACCAAGACCCGAATTCGTGACGTGCTGGGCAACGCCGCGATCATCCGCCGGTTCTTTTACCTGATGCTGTTGATGACCGCGTTCAACTGGATGAGCCACGGCACCCAGGACGTCTACCCCACCTTCTTGACCGCGACCACCGACCAGGGGGCCGGGTTGTCCACCGCGACCGCTCGCTGGATCGCGGTCGTCTACAACATCGGCGCCATCATCGGCGGCCTGGTTTTCGGTACGCTGTCGCAGCGCTTCAGCCGCCGCTACACCATCGTTTTCTGCGCGGTCTTGGGGTTGCCGATCGTGCCGCTGTTCGCCTACTCCCCCACCGCGGCGATGTTGTGCCTGGGTTCGTTCCTGATGCAGATCTGTGTGCAGGGCGCCTGGGGGGTGATCCCCGCTCACCTGACCGAGATGTCGCCGGACGCCATTCGTGGTCTGTATCCCGGTGTGACCTACCAGCTCGGCAACCTGTTGGCGGCGCTGAACCTGCCCATTCAGGAACACCTGGCCGCATCGCACGGGTATCCCTTTGCGCTGGCGGCGACGATCGTGCCGGTGCTGACCGCGGTCGCGATCCTGGCCATGATCGGAAAGGACGCCACCGGAGTCCGCTTCGGCACTGCCGAAAGTTCCCTATTGCCAGCGCAAGTCACCTAATCCGCGCCCCGCAAGGTGCGTCGCAGCAGGTGCATGGCCACCGTGGTGGAGCGCTCGCGGATGTCGGACCGGTTGCCGGGGAGCCGCAGCGTGCGGGTGACCGTGCGGCCATCGGCGAGCAGCACCGTGAAGCACACCGTCCCCACCGGCTTGTTCCCACCGCCTCCGGGACCGGCGACCCCGGTGATCGCGACGGCGGTGTCGGCGCCGAAGCGTTGCAGCGCACCCGCCGCCATCGCCTCGGCCACCGGTTCCGACACCGCGCCGTGCGTCTGGATCAGCGCCGGGTCGACGCCCAGTAGCTCGATTTTCGCGTCGTTGGAATAGGCGACCACGCCGCCGGCCACGTAGTCCGACGAAGCGGGACGATCGGTCAGCCGTGCCGAAAGCAGCCCGGCGGTGCAGGATTCTGCGGTTGCTATCCGCCGGCCGGCCAGCAGCCGGGCGACCACATCGTCGACCTGGGAACCGTCTTCGGAGTAGAGCTGTTCGCTGTGCTCCTTTCGGAGCAGCTGGGTCAGCTGCGCGTACACGTCCGCGTCATGCGGCTCGTATCGGGTGACCATTTCGATTTCGCCGCGCCGCAGGCAGGTGGTGATCTCGAGCCGGTCGTAGCCGGGGATGGATGCCTGGGCGGCACGCAGGGTCTCGGCAAGACCGGACTCGGGCAGGCCGAACATCCGGATTGTGTCCTGCCGGTAGACGGTTCGGCCGGCGATCGCCTCTTGCGCGACGGGTGTCTGAATGGCCTTGTGCCACATGGGTTGAAGCTCGCGCGGGGGCCCCGGGAGCACGATCACCGCCGGCTTTCCGGGCACGACGACACCCGGTGCGGTGCCCACCGGATCGAGCACCTGCGCGCCGGCCGGCACCATGGCCTGCTTGCGGTTGGCTGCCCTGACGGCTTCGAAGTCCCCCGGGTTGAAGTGGGCCATCAGCTTCTTGAGGATGTTGGCGATGGTGTTCTCGACCGCGGTGTCCAACACCAGCTCGCGGCCGCAGAACCGGGCCACCACTTCGACCGTCATGTCGTCGGCCGTCGGCCCCAGACCGCCGCTGGTGACGATCAGGTCCACGCCCTGGTCGGCCATGAAGCGCAGTTGCGCCTCGATGTCGGCGGGGCGGTCGCCGCAGATGGTGATGTGAGCCAGCTCGACCCCCAGCTCCAGCAGCCGGTCGGCGATCCAAGGCCCGTTTCGGTCTTGAACCCGCCCGGTCAGGACTTCGGTACCGGTGATCACAATGCCCGCACGTGCGCTCACCGGGACGAGCCTACGTACCGGCGATCGCGGTGTTGAAAGTACGTCGGTGCCAACCATTTAACAGCTGCTAGAAGCGCCGAACCATTCGGCGCCGGCTGGGGGTCAGACGATCGTTTCGCTGCTGCCTTTCGAGCCGGCGAAGCCGCCGCTGCACCCGTGCCCCCGAAACCGCCGAGGCCGGGTGTGGCCTTGCCCGCACCAGTCGCGTGGGCGTTGCCGCCGTTGCCGCCGATGCCGCCGTTGACCGTGGGTGCCGAACTGTCGCCACCGTCGCCGCCCTTACCGCCGATGCCGAATCCGGTTCCCGCGGTGGATCCCAGTCCGCCCTGGCCACCGTCCCCCCGGCCCCTCCAGCACCCCCGGTGGCGTCAGCCGCAGAGGCGCTCCGGGTAATGCTCGCGGTGCCGAATTTAGCCCGTCACCGCTGTCGTCACGACGAGCGGAAATTTCGGTCAAACAGCAAGTCGGATCGTGCTGCTGCTCGTGCGGCCCGAGCCATAACCCCTACCGGAAATGAATTTCGGTTCGACCTTGGAAATTTGTTAGCTTGGGCAAGAACTGGTGGTCAAACACACAACGTGGTCAAATCAAACTCCAATAGTTGCCCACGGTTCGCCAAAGCATTAAGCCTCGCCCCGCGACGCAAAGATGGGCTCTGAAGGCGTTCGACTGGTGTCGGAACCGGCAGCGCAGGTTCTCCGCGAATACGCCGCGAATGGCCGGGGATCAGCCGCAAGGAACAGTGGCCGGTGCGCTGGAGTCGACGCAGGCGTCCGGCGGGTACTAGTTGCCCGGTCGGCCTGGTTCGCCGGGTTGGCCCGGTTGCCCGGGTTGGCCCGGTTGCCCGCCCGCGCTGGGGGCGCCACCGGGGC
>NZ_UPHQ01000083.1 GCF_900566055.1 Mycobacterium innocens | reverse complement strand
CCGCCAGCACCGCCTACCCCGCCGCTGCCGAACCAGCTGGCTGCCCCGCCGACTCCGCCAGCCCCACCACCACCGGTGAGATCACCGGCACCACCGTGTCCGCCGAAACCGCCGTTGCCGAACACACCTCCAACCCCGCCGACACCACCGACCCCGCCGGTGGTGCCCGCCGCTCGGGTACCACCGACACCGCCGGTCCCGCCGCTGCCGATGAGCCCGGTGGCACCGCCGACACCGCCGACACCTCCTACTCCACCAGCGGCTGCCGCGCCGCCAGCCCCACCGGTGCCACCATTGCCCAGCAACCATCCGCCGGCCCCACCGGCGCCACCGGGGCCACCGTTCCCCGCTACCGCATCCCCGCCCTTCCCGCCGATCCCGCCGTTGCCGAACAGCCCCGCGGCTCCGCCAGCACCACCGACCTGACCCGACGCGCCGGAACCGCCGTTACCGCCGTTGCCGAGCAAGAGCCCGCCCGGCCCACCGGGAGCGCCGGTGCCGTCGGCGCCGTTGGTGCCATTGCCGATCAGCGGGCGGCCGAGCAGCGCCTGGGTGGGCGCATTGATCAATCCCAGCAACTGTCCCAAGGGTGACGTGCTGGCCGCCTCGGTGGCCGCATACGCGCCGGCACCCGCAGTCAACGCCGCCACGAACTGCTCATGGAACGCCGACATCTGGGCACTGAGGGCCTGATAGCCCTGCGCGTGCGATCCGAACACGGCCGCTATCGCTGCCGACACCTCATCCTCGGCCGCCGCGACTATCGCCGTCGTCGGTAACGCTGCAGCCGCATTGGCGGCCGTGAGCACAGAGCCGATACCCGCCACGTCCGACGCCGTTGTCGCTATCCATTCCGGCGCCGCCACAACAAACGACATGTGCAACCTCCCGATAGGACAACACAACGGTTGCCAGGGACCATGAGGGACCTTTGAGCACTCGGCAGCAAAGATCCTATCCCCGCAGCGAACACCTCGAGGGCTTTTGAGGCAAGGCGAGTCGCGGTTGGCAGTGCCGCCAGATGCTGTGGTCAACGTCCGTCGGAGGGCCGCACGATGATCACCGGCCGGCGCACCGGTACTGCCCAAACCAGCAAACATATCCGGCGTGCGTGGCTGCCGCTGGTAGGTACCCGGGTCCGAACGCACCCCGTCACAGACGATGGCGCTCCCGGTGCCGAGGGAACCCACTGCCGTCGCGTGCCCGCCGGACCGATAACAGGCAATTCGATTGGGAGACAAGACCTCTCGCAGACACTCCGCTTCGCCAAGCGATCGGCGACGTTCGGCAGGCCGCGGCACGCACCTCGCAGGCAAGCACAACTCGCAGCGTCGCTACTCAGCGCAAAAGAGTTATCCACAGTCGGAGGTTCATCCACAGTAATGCCGCGGACCCGAGAAATCGTCGGACCCCAGCGGCATAATCGAAAGCATGTTCGAGCCCCGCGGCGCATCGTCTGCGGATTTGGACGAGCTCACCCCGGAGCAATTGGTCACGGCAATCGAGTCCACCTATCGGGAGGAGTCGGCCCTGACCGCGCGCCGTCTCGCCGCAATAGCGGCGCTGCTGCGCCACCGAAGCGCCGCCGAACGCCGCGACCCGGATTTGGCCTACGCGACCATCGACGGGGCTGAGCAGACCTGCGCCGAGGTAGCGGCGGCGTTGAATGTTTCTTCGGCGGCTGCCGCATACCAGGTGCACTGCGCGGAGATGCTCGATACCCGGCTGCGCCGGATCGGAGCGCTGTTGGCCGAGGGCAGAATCGATTGGCGCACAGCCCAATTGATCATCAGCCGCACTGATCTGGTCAATGACGACAAGCTGATCGCCAGGCTCGATCAGTCACTTGCTGCACGAATCAGCAAGTGGCGAGGGTGGTCGCGCCAGCGCATCGTCAACGCCATCGACCGGCAGGTGCTGGCGATCGATCCCGACGCCGCCCGGGAGCGTCGACGTCGCGCCGACGACGAACGCGAGATCGGTATCACGCCGCATCCCGACGGCATGGCCGAGCTGTGGGGCATCGTGACCGGCGCAGACGCCACCGCCTTCGACGGCAAACTGTCGCAGTTGGCAACGGCCGTGTGCCGCAACGACCCCCGTACCCTGGCGCAGCGTCGCGCCGATGCGCTCGGAGCGCTGACCGCCGGTGGGCCCCTGGCCTGTCGATGCGGATCGAGCGACTGCCCGGCCCGGCCCGGTGGAGCAGCCGCGCCAACTGGCGCGCAGGTCCTCGTCAACGTCGTGGCCACCGCCGATACGCTTTCGGGTAGGAGCCAACAACCCGGATACGTCGAGGGCTACGGCGTCATCGACGCCGACCTGGTCCGCGAACTCGCGGCCTCGGCGACCCGTCGCCTCATCGTGGACCTACCCTCCGAAGCCGACGCTTTGACCTATCACCCATCGGCCGCCCTTGACCGCGCAGTCCGCTGCCGAGATCTGACCTGCCGATTTCCCGGATGCAGCCGACCGGCGCGGGTCTGCGATATCGATCACACCATCCCGTTCAACCACACCGACCCGGGCGCCGGTGGCCTGACGGTGCTCGACAAGGTGAAATGTCTGTGTTGCACAATGGAATTCGCTGGTCATGCTGCGTGAATCACGACAGAGCGGCCCGAGGGTACTGAGGCGTCGTTAATCTACCCACCGGCCAGGAGCCCGGTTGCGCACTGTTGGCAGAATGACGGACGCGGTCGTGCCGGCCAGGTCCAGCGCTGGCGCTGGGGGCTAATCGGTGGCGGAGGGGTGGCCGAGACCCGCGTAGCCACAGGGTGCATTTCTCGGTGTCGACGACGTACCAGAGTTGCCCGCCCCCTGTTGGCCTCGTGTTGCCATTGCTTTATGGCGACACCGCGGTGCACAACACTGGCGAGCCGGTCTACGAGCGGGTGATGTCGGCCCATCGCCACCGGTTTGTCCGGCCGGGCACGCAGTTCTTGCCACGCCTTCGCGGTATTGGCCGGCGCTTGCTGGCATAGCGCCTCCCAACCCTTTACCGTTTCACTGGTGGCAAACCGCCGCTCCGGTCGGTAACCGCAGGAAAACAGAGCCAGATGCCATACGTTTGTAATACACTGGCCTAGTGACCGAGTTGCATTGGCCGAGCGACGCGGTGACCCATATGTGGGACAAGCACCGCACCACAGTTGAGATGGCAACCGAGGCCGTCAACGATCCCGACGTGGTGGGGTTTATCCCCGATCCCAAAAGCCGCTCGGGCAAAAGTAGCCGGTTCATTGGATTCTCGCCGACCGCAGACCGAGTGCTCGTCGTCATCGTCGTTAGCCACGAGGACCGGCAATACGGTGCAAACTGCTGGCCTGCCAACCTCACCGACCAGAGCACATACCGGGAAAGGAACAACCAGTGAACAACGAGCTCAGCCACCTGCTCAACGAGGCGCGCGAGTTGGAAGCCGTCGACAGCTCTGAATACACCACCGCGTCGGCCACCCACCCCAACCGCGAAAAGGCCCAAACCCTTACCGTGCGCCTAACCGCCGATGAGATGACCCGGCTACGCGCCGCTGCCGCGGAACGCGGCCTACCGGTATCGGCCGTGGTGCGCACAGCCATCGCCCACGAACTGGCGCCACAACGCGACGACGGGACCCGCGCACTTATCACCGCGCTGCATGATCACAACCTCACTGTCGTCAGAACGGCGAAGTGACTGCGGCGCAATGGTTCACGGTCAAGCCCGGCGTGTCGATGTCCTTAGCCAGCCGACTGACAGGTGATCCCGAGTCGAGGGGGTAGATTCCCGACTCGCGAGTAATCTCAAGTGTCTGTGCCGAAAACACCACCGGCTGAAGACATTTCACAGCGGCATCGCCGGATGGCGGGACGAGCAGCTGCCCGACGGCGTCGTGATCTGGACATCGCCGACCGGCAAGACATATCGAACGGTACCCGCGGGTGCCGAGTTGTTCTCGGATCCGGCGCCGCGCCGATCTCGGACCCGGGCCGACGAACGCGCCGCGCGGATCGCGCGAGCACGCAACCGCAATCACGTTCAACGCCGCGTCAACACCGCCGAACGAGAGTTGCGGCAGGCACGGAAAGCAGAGATCGAAGCACGCAAGTTTCGAAACCACATGCGCGACATGCTGTTTCTCTTCAAGGGCGAACCGAGCACCAGCCCGTTTTGTACCTGGGTGAATGATCCCCGCGAACCCGAGGAACTCCCATCGCACTGGCGACCACCGCCGGTACCCCCAGTGCCCGACGATCCACCATTTTGACGAGCAATAACCCGAACCTGGCGGTACCCTCATTCGGCTATGGCAGCTATGACTGAGACGGCACAGGGCAAGCTCATCATTCTCAACGGCGGATCCAGCGCGGGAAAGACGTCACTCGCCTTGGCGTTCCAAGACTTGGCCGCCGAATGCTGGATGCACCTGGGGATCGACCTGTTCTGGTTTGCACTGCCTCCCGCGCAACTGGACCTAGATCGAGTGCGGCCCGAGTACTACACGTGGGACAGCGTGGTCGAAGAAGACGGCCTGGACTGGTTCACCGTGCATCCTGGTCCGCTGTTGGATCAGGCCATGCATGCCCGCTACCACGCCATCCGGGCCTACCTGGACAACGGCATGAACGTGATCGCCGACGAGGTGATCTGGAAGCGGGAGTGGCTGGTGGACGCCCTCCGGGTTTTCGAGGGCTGCACAGTCTGGTTGGTGGGAGTCCATGTCTCCGACGAAGAGGGTGCTCGCCGGGAGCAAGAACGCGGCAACCGCTACCCCGGCTGGAACCGGGGTAGCGCCCGCGCCGCACATGCCGATGCCGAGTACGACTTCGAACTGGACACCACGGCCACCCCGGTCCAGGTGCTGGCCCGAGATCTGCACGAGCGCTACCGGGCCTGCCGCGAGCCCACCGCCTTCAACCGGCTACAAAAACGCTTTCTGTCTTGAGCCGACGCGTTAAAGTTTTTGTGTCACTTGATCTTTGGCCCAGCGGTAATCGGCCTTGCCCGACGGTGAACGTTGCACCCGGCTGCAGAAGACAATTTCCTTTGGAAGCTTGTAGCGCGCAATGTGGCGCGCGGCCTCGGCGATGATGCTGTCCGGGTCGGCATCCCGGCCCGGCGCCAATTGGACGATCGCGACGACTTCGCTTCCCCACCGGATGCTGGGACGACCAGTCACCACGACGTCGTACACAGCGGGGTGCTCGGCAATCGCGGCCTCGACCTCCTCGGCAAAGATTTTCTCCCCGCCGGAGTTGATGGTGACCGAATCACGGCCGAGCAGCTCAATTCCGCCATCGGCGGCCCAACGGGCCCGGTCACCGGGAACCGAATGGCGAATCCCTTCGATGACCGGAAATGTTCGCGCGGTCTTCTCTGGGTCGCCGAGGTACCCGAGCGGAATCAGACCCTGCTGAGCCAACCAGCCGATTTCGTCGTCCCCCGGCGACAGGATCCGGGTCATGTCTTCGCTGACCACCACCGCGCCCGGGTTCGGAGCAAACCGGCCGGAAGCACCCTGCAGGCGAGTGGACACCTGGCCCATCTGTGACCCCGACTCCGAGGACCCACCTGCGTCCAGGATCGCCAGTTGCGGCAGCAATTCCACGAAGCGCTGCTTGATCGGTGCGCTGAGGGTCGCACCGCCGGTGACCAGAATCAGTAGCCCGGACAGGTCGTAATCGCCGAACTCGAGTTCGTCGATCAACGGCCGTCCGAAGGCGTCGCCGACAATTGACAGCGACACCACCTGTTCCCGGCTGGCCAGCGTCCACACTTCGGCAGGATCGAAGTGGGTAGTCGTCGGCGCCATGACAAACGTCCGTCCACCACACAGGTTGATGAATGCCGCCCACTGCGCCGCGCCGTGCATGAGCGGCGCCGCCGTCATCGAGCCCGGCCCGTCCGGCCGTGACCGCTCGACGATCTCCTGCAGGCTGGTGGCCATTTCGCCGGTGCCAAAAGCCCGTCCGCCCATTGCGTTCATGTAGATGTCGTGCTGACGCCACAGCACCGCCTTGGGCATTCCGGTGGTGCCACCGGTGTAGAGCACATAAAGGTCGTCAGGCGACGGGGTCACGTCGAGCGGCTCGTCGGACATCCCGGACATCGACGCCAACAGTTCCTCGTAGCGCACCGCCCCCGGCAACGGATCGTTTCCCGAATGGTCGTCGACGTGGATCAGGCGCGGGCGGCGGTCGTATCTCTCCAAGGCCTCACCCAGCGTCGGGCCGAACCGTGCGTGGTACATGACGGCGTCGGCCGTGGCATTCCCGAGCAGATACACCAGTTCGTCGGCAACATAGCGGTAGTTGACATTGAACGGGGCAACCCGGGCTTTGTAAGCCCCGATCATCGCCTCGAGGAACTCGTTACAGTTCGCCATGTACAAACCGAGGTGGCTTTGTCCCGATTCGTATGGTGCCAACTCGGAGCGTTCCCGACGAACGCCGAGCCCCCACCGGTGTAAGGCGCGGGCGAAACGGCGGGCGCGTTCGTCGGTCTGCGCGTAGGTGAATCGCCGGTCCCCGAACACGATGCAGTCGCGATCCGGATTGGCCGCCGCCACCGCCGAGAACACCTGAGCGATGTTGAATTCCACTAACGGCCTCCTGGCGATGTGACGGCCGAATATACGCCCTCGGGGGCCCCTCCCGTCGGGAGCGTCGACGGCACCCGGTTGCGCACTCCTGGGGCAGCTGTGACGACAAATACGGTGCCGCCCGGTCACCAGCCTCGTTGCACGGCGCGGTGAGCATGCGTCAGGCATCCTTTAGCAATGGATGTGGAAGCGCTGCTGCACTCGATCCCGCCGCTGGCCGTCTACCTGGTAGTGGGCGGCGTGGTCGGAGTCGAGAGTCTGGGCATTCCCCTTCCCGGGGAGATCGTGTTGGTCAGCGCGGCGCTGATGTCGTCGCATCACGATCTGGCCGTCAACCCGGTCGGTGTTGGCGTTGCCGCCGTCATCGGCGCGGTAGTCGGTGATTCGATCGGTTACTCGATCGGCCGCCGATTCGGCATGCCGCTGTTCGACCGGCTTGGCCGGCGGTTTCCGAGGCACTTCGGCCCCGGACATGTCGCGCTCGCCGAGCGGCTATTCAACCGCTGGGGAGTTCGCGCGGTGTTCTTCGGTCGCTTTATCGCGCTGCTGCGGATCTTGGCCGGGCCGCTCGCCGGCGCCTTGAAAATGCACTACCCACGATTTCTGGCCGCCAATATGTCGGGTGCCATCTGTTGGGCCGGTGGCACCACCGCGCTGATCTACTACGCCGGGATGGCGGCGGAACGCTGGATGCAGCGCTTCTCCTGGGTCGCGCTGGTCGTCGCCATCGTGGTCGGGATCATCGCGGCAATCCTGCTGCGCGAGCGCACATCGCGGGCGATTGCCGAACTCGAGCAGGAGCACTATCGCAAGGCGGACACGGCGGCCCGTTAGGCGACGAGCCGGTGCCCCGCCGCGGCTGCCGGGCGACGAGCAGGCACGCCACCGGCAACCGCGGGCAACCGCTCACCACTGGGTAGTGCGCGTGCGCGACGGCGCAGCACTCCATTACGCTTGCCGCGCAGTTCGGCACGCAGCTTCGACAGCGTCAATTGATGGTTCTCGCCGTCGAAGAAGAACCGCATTATGCGAAGCGGGAAATAGACCAGCGCGAGTACGGACATCACCATAAGCGCGACGTTACTTTTGACGCCGTGCAATTTAGTCGTCCTGATGTAGCGAGTGATGTACCAGTAGGCATCGCGCACCGTGCATTCCGCCCGGCGGCAGGACAAACCGCCCACCAGTCCGGGGTCGTATCCGACCTCGAATCCGTTCTTGAATAGCGTGATCGCCAGATCGATGTCCTCGTGCAGCCGGTCTTCGGGATCCAGCTGGGTGAGGTGACGAATCGCCCGCCACGCGGACGCGCGGATTGCCATATTCGCTCCGTAAAGGAACCGCTGATCCTTGCCGCTGCGATGCAGTGTCCGGCGGACCATGCGCTCGAAAACGAGACCGAGCGCGGGAAACGGCATGTCGTAGTAGAAGACCGGCCCCGAGACCGCGTCGAGGCCCGGGTCCTGAAAGCGGGACCGAACCGTCTCGACCCAGTCATGGGGAGGAATGGCGTCGGCGTCGATCCGGGCGATCACGTCACTGCGCGCATTGTCAAACCCATAATTGCGAGTCGGAATAACGCCCTGATGTTCGGTTTGATGGAGCAGGCGTATGTCGATATGCGGGTTCTCTTCTTGATACCGTCGTACGATCGATGCGGTGCCGTCGGTCGACCGATTGTCGACCACAATGATCTCGTCTGGCGGCGATGTTTGACGAATGGACGCCGCCACGCACTTGGCAATAAAGCGTTCTTCGTTATAGGCGGGAATAACGATTGCCACCGTATGAGACGATCCCGCCACTGGCCGAGATTCCAGGCCGACGCCCACAATAGCCATGTGGTTTCCTCATACTTCGCTTATCGGGCGCCGGCGCATCGTTAGCCAGGGCGGGGTCTTCGCGCGGGAGATAGCACCCGCATGCTCTCGTCCGCATGCCCGTCGCTGTCGTGTCCGGTGCGCAACTCAGTCGCTTCGCACTTACTATAATTAAGTACAACTATTTGTCAATGCAATGATTGCATAAGGCAATTATCTGCCTGGCCGACAGCCGGCGAACGCTAACCGACCGCTTCGGATTGGGGACGATGCTGTTCGATGAGAACGCGAGCCATCTTCTGCGCACGGTGAGCCGCTTCGGCGTCCCCGACGGCCGCCATGATGATGGCGCCCTTCATGAGGATGTGCCACGACCAGGCGAAATCCTCCACGTCGAGGAGGCCGGCTACCACCGCACGTTTCCGCACGATGTCACGCACATGGTCGATATGGGCGACGCAAGCCTGGCCGACAGGATGATCACGCCCCAACTCGAGCAGCACATTGATAAACGAGCAGCCTTCATACCCGTCGCGACTTTGGAACCAATCGTGAAGCACGTCGAAGATCGCCAGCAATTGTTCCTCGGGGGTGTTGCCCAGCTCGCGCGAGTGTGCGTCGATCAGACCGTAGGTCCAGAGTTCTTCGCGCCGCTGCAGCACCGCCAGCACCAGGTCGTTTTTGGTCGCGAAATGCCGGTACAGCGTGGCCCTGGCCACACCCGCCCGCTCGATCACCTCGTCGGTGCCTACTGCCCGGACACCGCGCCGGCTGAACAGTTCGTAGGCGGCCCCCAGGATGCGCTCACGAGCAGGTGCAGCCGGCGTGGCGAACTCCGGTATGGCCATAGCGAGCCCTAACCATACTCTCAGACCCTAGATGTAGACAGACCGACCTGTCTCGTTATACAAATGAGACCTAATGACGAAGTCTGTCTTCAGACGCGCAGGACGGGCATCCATCGCGGCGCTGCGGCGCCAGTCGATTAGGAGTGCGCCATGAGCGTGGTTACAGCAGAACCGATCACCCCACACCTGATGCTCAGCACGCGGCTGGTCAGCGAGTTGGGCGACCCGCGGAGCACCTTGCGGGCGACCACCGACCGCAACGGAGCGGCGGTGTTGATACAAGCGGGCGGCGAGGTCGACGCCTGCAACGAGCACACCTGGCGCCAGCTGATCACCGAGACGGCCACCAGCGTCCCCAGGTCTGGGTTGTTCGTCGTCGACGTCACCGGCTTGGATTTCATGGGCTGTTGCGCCTACGCCGTGTTGGCCGACGAGGCCGATCGGTGTCGTCGCCGCGGCGCCAAGCTACGCCTGGTGACCCCGCAAACGACTGTCGCCCGAATCGTGGCGGCCTGCGGGTTCAACGACTTATTGCCCGTGTACCCGACGGTGGAGTCCGCTCTGCGGCCGAGCTGGTAGTCCAAGCAGCTCCGGACGTCGCGCGCGTCATGCCGGGATACCGACCTGCATGCGCGGGGCCCCCGCGTTCACCCCGCGGCGCCCCGGCCGACAGCTTGTACGGCCGCGTGCTCGTGCAGCGCTCTCTCGGCTTCCTCGCGCACCGGCTGCAGGTCGAACACCACCTCGCGGATGGTGCCGGTGAACGGGTATGGCGCCTTGTCCTCGTAGGCTCGGTCGACCACCAGGCCGTTGTCGCAGCCGATGTCCATCCCGGCGTAGGAGGAGAACGCCAACGGCACGGTTTGCGGCATGTCGCCTTCGCCGATCAACTCGTCGTCGGCCCACAGCGTGACGCGGCCGCCGGATCCGGGGACGGGCTGGGTGGACTCGAAGAGCATCTTGACCGTCACGTCGCCGGTGGGGATCGGCTTGGTGGAGACCTGCCGGTAGGTTTCGACGCCGAGCATGGAGTAGGTGTGGTGCAGCAACTGCTGCTCGTCGACCCAGAGACCGAACCCGCCGATGAAGTCGGCGTTGGCCACGACGACGCCCTCGGCACCGCTGTCGGGCAGGTGTAGACGGGCTTCGATGGCGTAGGACCGGCCGTAGATGCGCGGGATCATGCCGCGCTGAATGTTGTGCACGTCGCCCTTGAACGAGAAGCGCGTGACGGTGGGCATCGGCGGCAGCTGGCCGAAGACCACCGCCAGGCCGCCCAGCAGCGGCAGCACCCGGTTGCGTTCGGCTTCTTGCCACCACAGCCGGGTCAGTTCTGCGACCTTGTCGGGATGCTGCGCGGCGACGTTGTGGGCCTGCGAGAAGTCGTCGGGCAGGTAGTACAGCTCCCAGACGTCGTTGTCGGGGTCGTAGCTTCCGGGCGCGAAGCGCTGCAGGGTTTGCGGGGAGAAGTCCCATGGCGCCTTGTCCAGGCGGGTGCACGCCCACCAGCCGTCCTGGTATATCGCCCGGCTACCGAACATCTCGAAGTACTGCACGCTGTGGCGTTCGTCGGCGGCGGGGTCGTCGAAGGTGTGCAGGAAGCTGGTGCCGTCCATCGGTTCCTGGTCGATGCCGTCGACGCTGGTCGGCTCGGGCAGGCCGACCGCCTCCAGCACCGTCGGTGTGATGTCGATGCAGTGCGTGAACTGGTCGCGAATTCGCTTGTCCGGCTTGATCCGACCGGGCCAGGCAACCACCATCGGATCCCGCGCCCCGCCGAGATGGCTTGCCATCTGCTTGCCCCATTGGAACGGTGTGTTGTTGGCGTGCGCCCAGGCCGAGGCGAAGTGCGGGGCGGTGTGCTCGTCACCGAGCGCTTCGATTCCGCCGTACTGCTCGATCAGCTGCAGCTGGTGGTCGGCATCGAGGACGATGCCGTTCAGAAAGGTCATCTCGTTGAACGACCCGGTGAGGGTGCCCTCCATGCTGGCGCCGTTGTCACCCCAGATGTAGAAGACCAGCGTGTTGTCCAACTCGCCCAGGTCTTCGACGGCGTCCAGCAGCCGTCCCACGTTCCAGTCGGCATTCTCGGAGAAGCCGGCGAACACCTCCATCTGGCGGGCGTAGAGCTTTTTCTGGCTGTCCGACAAGCTGTCCCAGGCAGGGAAAAGGCTTGGCCGCTCGGTCAATTCGGTGTCCGGCGGCACGATGCCGAGCTTCTTCTGACGGTCCAGCGTTTCCTGCCGGTAGACATCCCAGCCGTCGTCGAACTCACCCTGGTATTTGTCGGCCCACTCCTTGAAGACGTGATGGGGGGCGTGGGTGGCGCCGGTGGAGTAGTACATCATCCAGGGTTTGTCGGTGTCTTGGGCCCGCACGGCGTGCAGCCACTCGATGGCCTTGTCGGTGAGGTCGTCGGGGAAGTAATAGGGCTTGCCGGCCCCGCCTGCCGACCCCTGCGGTACTCCGAGCACCGAGTTGTCCTGGGTGATGATTGGGTCGTACTGGCCGGCGGCCCCGGACAGAAAGCCCCAGTAGTGGTCGAATCCCCAACCCAGCGGCCAATTGTCGAACGGGCCAGCGGCGCCCTGGACGCTGTCGGGAGTCAGATGCCACTTGCCGAAACCGCCGGTGGCATAGCCGTTGTCACGCACTATCCGCGGCAGCGCCGCGCAGCTGCGCGGCTTGACCGACGAGTAGCCCGGGAACGGACCCGGATACTCCGCGATCGACCCGAAGCCGACGCGGTGGTGGTTGCGTCCGGTCAACAGCGCCGCCCGGGTTGGCGAGCACACGGCTGTGACATGGAATCTGTTGTAGGTCAAGCCATTCTGCGCAACACGGGTCAACGTCGGGGTGCGGATCGCGCCGCCGAAGGTGTCCGGGCCGCCGAATCCCGCGTCGTCGATCAGCACGATCAGAACGTTGGGCGCGCCCTCCGGCGCCTTCGGCCCCGGAACGATCGTCCAATCACCCACCGACTCCGCCATTGTGCGGCCCATCACGCCACCGAATTTGCGGTCCGGCAGCGGCAGCCGGGTGCGGTCCGGGTTGAACTTGCCCATCGCCTCGGTCAACGCCGACTCCAGCCCACGAAGCGTCGACTTGTCCAGTTCGGCAACCGATTTCATCGGCGACGAATCCAGCGCCTGCTCGACGGCGAGCCGGCTGCCTTCAGGCAACACGGCGATTACGACTGCCGTGCCGGCCGACAATGCCTGGCCGATCTTGTCGCCGAGACCGGTCTTGAGGCGGTGGTCGGCGAATGTGCCCGCCAAGGCACCGGCTGCGGCACCGACCGCTGCCGACGCCAGCAACGCCGGGGCGAACAGCCCGACCGCCAGACCCACCCCCACACCCC
>NZ_UPHQ01000077.1 GCF_900566055.1 Mycobacterium innocens | reverse complement strand
ACAGCACTACAGCACCGTGCCTTTGAACTACTCGACCTCACCCACCACCTGGGCTACACGTAATCATGCACACAACACAAAACCCCAGCTCACAGCCCATTCATCGCCAAACCAGGGGGAACTACGGTCTAGCCGCCCTTCTCGAACGGACATGCCGGAAACGACTGGCACACCCAATGGACTGAATGGCGGGTTCTTTCCGCGTTTATCGATCAACAGCTCAGGCGAGTCACCAAGTATCAACTCATCCATCTATCCGCTCCAGCTGTTCCCGCACCACCTTCTCCAACCTCGCCGACTCGTCGAACGCAGCCAACAACTCCTTCGTCAGCCGCGCAATCTTCTCGTCGATCGGCTCACCGTCGTCCTCGACCGCCGGCGCACCGACATACCGTCCCGGCGTTAACGCATAGTCGGCCGCCTTGATCTCAGCCAACGTCGCCGACTTGCAGTAACCCGGAATATCCTGATAAATGAGATCTTTCGCGGCAGCAGACGCAGACCCCCGCCACGCGTGGTAGGTGTCGCCGATCCGGACGATCTCCGCGTTGGTCAGCGCACGCTCGGCCCGGTCCACCATGTAGCCCAACTCACGGGCATCGATGAAGAGCACCTGCCCAGACCGGTCAACAGAACCCTGCTTGCCCGCCGTCTTGTCCTTGGCAAAGAACCATAGGCACACCGGTATTCCCGTACTACGGAACAGCTGCGTGGGCAGCGCGACCATACACGACACCAGATCGGCTTCGACGAGATGCGCACGAATATCACCCTCGCCGTTGGTGTTTGACGACATTGAACCGTTTGCCATCACCACCCCGGCCTTGCCTCCCGACGCCAGCTTGTACAGGATGTGTTGAATCCAGGCATAGTTGGCGTTGTTGGCCGGCGGAACCCCGAAGCGCCAGCGCGGATCTTCCTCGTTGCGCGACCAGTGCTTGATGTTGAACGGCGGATTGGCCATCACGTAATCCATCTGCACATCGGCATGCTGATCGCGAGCGAAGGTGTCGCCCCACCGCGCTCCGAGGCCCTTGTTGTCGATACCGTGAATCGCGAGGTTCATCTTGGCCATCCGCCACGTTTCTTCGATGCTCTCCTGGCCGTAGATCGAGATGTCCTTCGGATCGCCGTCGTGTTCGTAGATGAACTTCTCGGTCTGCACGAACATGCCGCCCGAGCCGCAGCACGGGTCATACACCCGCCCCCGTGACGGCTCGAGCACTTCGACGATCACTCGGACCACGCTGGGCGGGGTGAAGAACTCCCCACCCCGTTTGCCTTCCGCGCGAGCGAAGTTGCCGAGAAAGTATTCGTAGACCTCCCCCATGAGGTCGCGCGCGCGGTGTTCGCCTTGACGACTGAACCGTGCGCTGTTGAACAGGTCGATCAGCTCCCCCAGCCGGCGCTGGTCGATGTTGTCCTTGTTGTACAACCGCGGCAGTGTCCCGGCCAGCGTCGGGTTGGCCTTCATCACCGCATCCATCGCCTCGTCGATCAGCTGGCCGTTGTTCTTCGCCATCTCATCGCCGACCGCCGGCTTTCCTTTTGCGTTCTCCGCCAAAAACTTCCAGCGCGCATTCGGCGGCACCACGAACACGCCGTAGCCTTGGTACTCCTCGGGATCGTCGATCAGGTCTTCGATCTGCGACTCGTCCATCCCGTCGGCTGCCAGTTCGGCGCGAATCGCTTCTCGTCGTTCGTCATACGCGTCCGACACGTATTTGAGGAACACCAGACCCAGAATCACGTCCTTGTACTGGCTGGCCGAGAGCGACCCACGCAATTTGTCGGCGGCCTTCCAGAGCATGTCCTTGAGCTCTTTCATGGTCGACGGCGCCTGGGGCTCCAGCTGCTTCTTTCTGGGAGGCATAGGACGATTCCTTCCTATCTCTTGGCCACGGAGATTCCGGGCGTGGTGGGGCAGGCATCGAGCGTGAGGGCGCCCGCCGCGACCCCCTCGATCAGGGCGGTCTTCAGATCCCGCGCTGCGTCGGCCCGCCGCCGCGCTTCACGTTCGAACTCATCAGCCCGCGTCAGCGCCTCTTCGAGCCGCGCGGCCTCGTCGCGGCGCATGGCGGGTACTGTCCATGTCTTCCATTCACTTCCCGCAGAGGACATTTCGTTGATTACCGTTGCGAGGACCGCGGGGCCTATCTCGGCCGAGTCACGCAGCCGGATGATCCGCGCGGGGCAGGCGACCATTGCGCCGCCAACCGTGTCCACCCATGCGCGCGGGCGCGGCTTCTCTATAAAGATCACGTCGTCGGGCTCGGTGCGGACCGCACGGGGATACTTACGCGCTGCGTAAACCGGGTCGAGTGTGATCGTTCCGGCTAGTTCGGCTGGCAGCACCGGCACCGTCCCGTGAAGTGAGGCATCAGCCAATTCGATTCTGTTGCCGCGCTTGACAATCAAATGCTTGCGTTCATGGAGCTCGCCAAGTGATCGGGGTACCAGTCGGAAGCGTCCTGGCGAGGGCGCTACCAGGACATCCAACGGCTTCAACGGTGAGGTCGTGGTCAACGTCGCGGCATGTACGCGATCCAGGTGTGCGGTCGGATCCGGTTCTCGCAATGTCGGCGCCCGTACCCCGCGGGGTACTACCGAGCCCGCGGCCAGTACGCTGGCCAGTTCAACGCGGCGCGCATACCGAAAGGCGCGATCTTCAGTCTGCGCCAATGCCCCTGCGACATCAGCGGCAATATCGCTGCGCTCAAGGTCCGCGACGGCGCCCAGGTCGGCAACCCAGGGCCGCTGAGCGTTGGCACCTCCCAGGCATATCCATACGGCAAGGCTCTGCCGGTGCGCCTCTCGCCACAGTCCCCGCGGAAGTCGGATCGCTGCAACCAAATTGCCAACCCGCAATGTCCTCGCGCGACGTTGTTGCAGGGTTCCGGCCAGCTCATCGGAGAGCGCGGCGGCGGGACCGACTACCAGCGCTATATCGCCGTCGTTGAGCGCGACGACGACGTCGTCGGCGCCGTCAAGCGTTTCCGAGATGCCCAGTCCGACGAATGATGACACGGAAATGCCGGACCGAACGGTCGGTTCCCTGACTGGGATACCGCGGATCAGCGCTCTGCGCCGAAGTGCTCGGGTATTCGAAACGATGTCGAGTTCGCATGCCGCGGCTAGATCGAGGGCGACGAGCGAATCGTCGGCGCGCATCACAACGGACTCTTGCCCGAGGTATGTGGCCGCCGCCCCAACGATCCAGCCGAGCAACTCCACCGCGGCCGGCGTCAACTCCCGCACGCCTTGCACCCGCTTCAGACGCCCTCGCTCAAGCCGTGCCAACGCATCGGGCGGGCCGAAGGACGCCTCCACCAGATCGTCGACGTAGGTGAGCACCGCATCCGATGCCTGCAAGCGGCGGATCTCACGCAGCAGCACAACATCATCCGGGTCGAACTGTTCTGCCCGTCGAACACGCTGGCCAAGCGACGTGCCTTCGAGTTCCTCCCCAATCACGACGTGCCAGCACAACAACGTCACCACATCCTCCAGCTCCACACCGTCGGGCACGGCAACCGCAGGTGCGTCATGCGCGTGTTCTGAGTTCTTGCCACGGCCGGTGCGCGTCAGCCAGTCGACGACCTCATCGCGGGCGAACCGCGCGACGCCGTCGACAATCTCAACCGGTTCCGGGAATGGAATCGACACGCCGCGAACAATGGGGCGCTTTCGCCACATGCTGACCACAGGCCGGCGTACCTTTGCAAGATCGGCGACGTCCTGCAACGTCAGCGTTCACGGGGCTCCCTCCGGTCAGCTCACATAATGAAGCCCCGTTTGTAGCTATAGCAAGGCAAGTATCTGATAAGCGGGCTTATCAGAGAATAATAGTGACGTTTTCGTGGCCTGCGACTGATTCTGCCCTTCATCGCGCTGCCACACCTGCGGCAGCCCCTTCCCGAGGAGGGACGCCCATGCCCGACCACAACCGACACGCATATTTCGATGACAGCCTTCCGCCGTGGTCATCGACCGACTTATGGTGCGCGACAAGGACGTTTCGCGTGAAGCGCAACGTTGGACCAGCGGCGAACGCGGACCGATCGTCGATGATCCCGCCATTCTCGCCGGCGCCGACCTTTCGCAATTTGTGACCGAGGCCGTCAAGATTGGCGCCCACGCGCTATCCGCGGCCGGCCAGGCGCAGGAATCTCGAGCCCTAGAGCAGATGCTGAACGAAGTCGGGCAGCGGGCCGCTGAATCGACCAACAAGGCCGTAGCAAACACCGAACGAGCCGCAAAGGCGGCGTCAAAGGTGGTAGCGAAGGTGGCCTACGACGCCAAAAGGGCCATCGTCGAGGCTGACGAGGCCAGTCGTAAGGAATTCAGCGAATCGGTCTCGGTGGCGACGAAGGGCCGCAACGCGGAGTTGCGCCGGATTTTCAGCGGTGAGAACCCTGAGTTGTTGGACCGACTGCAGCCCGTACTCGATAAATTCGGAACCGCTCTCGACGCCAAGGTAATGGCGGGCACCAGGGACCTGATCGCCCAGGCCGTGAAGCAGTTCGATCCCAGTGACCCCACGTCGCCGATGTCGAAGCACACCGCGGAGCTCCAGGCGCAGCAGCACATGTTGACCGAGCATTTCGACACCAACCACAAGGACTTGGTTAAGAAGCTCGACGAACTTGCAACTGTGTTGAAAATCCAAGACGCCAAGGCCCGCCTGGCAAAGGTCACGCCGATCAAGGGTGACACGTTCGAGAACCAGCTAAACGCGGTGCTCTCGGCGATTGCCGACGGGCTCGGCGACGAATATACCGACACCCGCGCAATCGTCGGCGACGTGCCGCGATCAAAGAAGATGACATGTGATGGGGACCCCCTCGGCACAGACGCTCGACAATCGATGCGTCAGCAATTTTCAGGAGCTCGAGGAGGTCCCACTGATGACGATGGTAGGCGGTTTGGACGTGCATCGGCAGCAG
>NZ_UPHQ01000185.1 GCF_900566055.1 Mycobacterium innocens | reverse complement strand
ATCCCCGCCCTGGCCGCCGAAAACGGTGTCGCCGTCGCCGCCGACCCCGCCGTTCCCGCCGCTGCCGACCAGATAGCCGGCGGCGCCGCCGTCGCCGGCGGCCCCGCCGACCGCGCCGCCGTTGCCGCCGCCACCGCCGATCCCGCCGTTGCCGAACAGCGCTCCGCCGTTGCCGGCGTCGCCGCCCAGCCCGCCCTGGCCGAGGGGGTTGACGGTGCAGGCGCCGCCGTCGCCGCCGGCTCCGCCGTTGCCGAACAGCCAGGCGTCGCCGCCGAACCCGCCCATGCCGCCCATGTCGGTGAGCGCGACGCCGGCACCGCCGGTGCCGCCGTCCCCGCCGTTGCCGTACAGCAGCCCTGCCAGGCCGCCGTTTCCGCCGCTGCCGGCGAACCCGGCGCCGACGGCGGCGCCCCCGGTGCCGCCGGCGCCACCGGTGCCGATCAGGAAGGCGTTGCCGCCGAGCCCGCCGCTGCCACCGGCGCCGCCGGTGCCGCCGGCGCCGCCGTTACCGATCAATCCGGCAGCCCCGCCGTTGCCGCCGGCCACTCCGGCCAGGGTGCTGTCGCCACCACGGCCGCCGTTGCCGTAGAGCAGTCCGCCCGGCCCACCGGGCTGACCTATTCCGCCGACGGTCCCGCCGTCGGCGCCGTTGCCGATCCACGGGCGGCCAAACAGCGCCAGGGCGGGTGCGTTGATCAGGTCGAGCAGGTTCTGGGCGCTGGCGGCCTCGGCACCGGCGTAGGCCGCCCCGCCGGCGGACAGGGCCTGCACCAGCTGGTCGTGAAAAGCCGCCATCTGGGCGCTGATGCCCTGATAGCCCTGAGCCTGCGCCCCGAAGAACGCCGCGACGGCGGTCGACACCTGGTCGGCGGCGGCCGCCGGCACGCCGGCCGTCACGGCCGCCGCGTTCACGTTGGCCTGGCCGATCGTCGAACCAATTCCGGCCAGCTCGGTGGCCGCCGCAGCGATTGCCGCCGCACCTGCGATCACATACGACATGCGGCACCTCTGAGATCGAGCGAGATCAAGAGCACTGTCGGGGACTGGATCCTATCGCGATGTAAGCGCAAGTCCGTGCATTACGGCCGGCTATTGCCGGGGGTGCACCTCGACCCGGTGCAGATCGTCGCCGAGCTCGATCGCTCCGCTGAACTCGGTCGCGGCCAAAGCCCGCCACTGGTCCTCCTGGCCTGCCACGATGGCCGGCACATAGTGCGTCATCACCAGGGTCCCCACCCCGGCTCGGTTGGCGGTCGCCGCCGCCTCCTGCACCGACGAGTGATAATCGCAGACGTCTTTGACCCGCTGCTGCGGGACATGCGCCAGGATGTCCTTTCGAATAACGGTGTGCACCAGGGCGTCTGCGCCGGCGGCCAGCTCGTCCAGGCCGGCGCACGGCACGGTGTCGCCGGCCAGCACCACCGAGGCACCGCCGGATTCGATCCGGAACCCGATCGTCGGCGCCACCGGCCGGTGATCGGTGGGCGCCACCCGGATAGTCACCCCCTCGTGGTCCCACACGGTGCCTTCGGTGTATTCGTGGACCTCGACCAGCGGCGGTGCGTCGAGATCGGCGTGGTGGGCGATGCGGTAGCCGATGTCGTGCCCGAAGGCCTGCAGCGTCGCCGTCACCACCTCGGCGGTGCCCGGCGGCCCGATGATCTGCAGCGGCGCGGGAGCAGGAGCGAAGTTGGTGACCCAGTTGGTGATGATCACGTCGCCGAGCTCGGCGATGTGGTCGCTGTGCAGATGGGTGAGCAGCAGGGCCGACAAGCCGGCCGCGCCCACGCCGACCGCGGCCGCGCGCTGCAGAACACCGCGCCCGCAATCGATCAAGAACACCTGCCCGGCGGCCCGCACCAAGGTGGCCGGCCCGGCGCGGTTCGGGTCGGGAATGGGGCTGCCGGTGCCCAGCAAGGTGATCTCGATCATGGCCACATCCTTACCAGCCGGGGCCGTGCGCGGCGGCGCAACCCGGCGATTCGCCGGGCGGGCCACCGTCGTGTTGGGGTGGCGGCTTTCCCGCCGCGCAAGTTAGCCGTAGCCTGGTGTGAATCGGGTCACTACCGGCGGGAGGCCTCAATGCGGATCGCGGACGTCTTGCGGAACAAGGGGGCGGCGGTGGTGACGATCAATCCCGACGCGACAGTGCGGGAACTGCTCGCCGGTCTGGCTGAGCAGAACATCGGCGCGATGGTGGTGGTCGGCGCGGAAGGTGTGGTCGGCATCGTGTCGGAACGCGACGTGGTACGCCAGTTGCACACCCACGGCGCCAGCGTGTTGTCTCGTCCGGTCTCCAAGATCATGACCAGCGATGTCGCCACCTGCACGAAATCGGACACGGTAGACAGCCTGAGCGTGCTGATGACCAAGAACCGGGTGCGCCACGTACCGGTGCTGGACGGGAAAAAGCTGATCGGCATCGTCAGCATCGGTGATGTGGTGAAAACCCGGATGCAGGAGCTCGAGGCCGAACAGCAGCAGCTGCAGTCCTACATCACGCAGGGCTAGCCAGGGCCGACCTTGGGCCGGTTTCACCCAGCGGAACGCCACGGCGAAAAATCGGGTGGAATTTCGCCGTGGCGTTACGGTCGCGAGGGTGGCTCTCCCTAACGCCAGGAGTATTCGGTGCGCAACCGCGCGGCGACCACATCGAAGATGTCGCGCGGCAGAATCGCGCCTTCGCGGCGGATGCTCTCCTCCGGCACGTCGAGCACCCGGTCCAGCCGGACCCAGCTCTGCCGGCCTTCATAATCCCAATCCCCCGAACCGATTCCGACCCAGTCGCGATCCGCGGCGTGGTCTTCCCGGCTGGACAGTATGAGCCCCAGCAACACATTGCGGTTACGCCCGACGACAAGTACCGGCCGGTCTTTGCCGCGGGTAGGGTCGTCTTCGTAGACCACCCAGGTCCACACGATTTCCCCGGGGTTGGCCCGGCCATCGAGGTCCGGGGCGTAGACCAGCCTGCGGGCCCGCTGCGCGGTGGGAAAGCTCGTGCTGGTCACCGGCCGGCCTGCGGCGATCTCTTGGGGCGGTGGCGGCAGGCCCATCGCCATGATGTTCGCGGTGATCTTCACCGCATGCTGAAGTTCTCGCAGTACGGTCTGCGAGTTCTGTAGTTGACGCGCTACCTTCGGAGCCTCGTTGAACACCAGGTTCCCTAAATTCTCCGCGTAACGCTGGAACGTCTTCCACTGTGACTTCCGGGCGGACGCCATGTTGGCAGCATAGCCGCGCCCGGCGGCGCGCGATTGTGTCTCGAAGCGCACGGCTGGATACGCTGGACATACCCACGAACCGCCCAGCTGGCAGGCTCAAGACCGTCCACCAGGAGACTCCCATCAGCAGTTTCGCCGACAAGACCTTCACGCCGCCGGCGCAGATTCGGAACTTCTGCATCATCGCTCACATCGACCACGGCAAGTCGACGCTGGCCGACCGGATGCTGCAGTTGACCGGTGTGGTCGACGAGCGGTCGATGCGGGCGCAATACCTGGACCGGATGGACATCGAGCGGGAACGCGGCATCACCATCAAGGCCCAGAACGTGCGGTTGCCCTGGCGGGTGGCCGACCAAGACTACGTGCTGCACCTCATCGACACTCCCGGACACGTCGACTTCACCTACGAGGTGTCGCGGGCGCTGGAAGCCTGCGAGGGTGCGGTGTTGCTGGTCGACGCCGCGCAGGGCATCGAGGCACAGACACTGGCCAACCTGTATCTGGCATTGGACCGCGACCTGCACATCATTCCGGTACTCAACAAGATCGACCTGCCGGCCGCCGACCCGGACCGCTACGCGGGCGAGATCGCCCACATCATCGGCTGCGAGCCCGACGACGTGCTGCGGGTTTCCGGCAAGACCGGCGAGGGCGTGGCACAGCTGCTCGACGAGGTGGTCCGGCAGGTGCCACCTCCGCAGGGCGACGCCGACGGGCCCACTCGCGCAATGATTTTCGATTCCGTCTACGACATCTACCGCGGTGTGGTGACCTACGTTCGGGTGGTCGACGGCAAGATCGCCCCACGCGAACGCATCGCCATGATGTCCACCGGCGCCACCCATGAGCTGCTCGAGGTCGGCATCGTCTCGCCCGAACCCAAGCCCTGCGACGGCCTCGGCGTGGGCGAGGTCGGCTATCTGATCACCGGCGTCAAGGATGTACGCCAATCCAAGGTCGGCGACACCGTGACGACGGTCCGCAACGGCGCCAAAGCAGCGCTGACCGGCTACCGCGAGCCCAAGCCGATGGTCTACTCGGGGCTGTATCCCGTCGACGGTTCGGACTACCCCAATTTGCGCGAAGCCCTGGACAAGCTGCGGCTCAACGACGCGGCCCTGACCTATGAGCCGGAGACCTCGGTGGCGCTGGGCTTCGGGTTCCGGTGCGGCTTCCTCGGTTTGCTGCACATGGAGATCACCCGCGAGCGTCTGGAGCGCGAGTTCGATCTGGATCTGATCTCCACGTCACCCAACGTCGTCTACCGGGTGCTCAAAGAGGATGGCTCCGAGATCGTCGTCACCAATCCGTCGGATTGGCCGGAGAGCAAAATCCGTACCGTCTACGAGCCCGTCGTGAAGACCACCATCATCGCGCCCAGCGAGTTCATCGGCACCATCATGGAACTGTGCCAGTCGCGCCGCGGTGAGCTGGGCGGCATGGACTACCTGTCGCCCGAGCGGGTGGAGCTGCGGTACGCAATGCCGTTGGGGGAGATCATCTTCGACTTCTTCGACGCACTGAAGTCGCGCACCCGCGGCTATGCCAGCCTCGATTACGAGGAGGCCGGGGAACAGGAAGCGCAACTGGTCAAGGTCGACATCCTGCTGCAGGGCGAGACCGTTGACGCGTTCAGCGCGATCGTCCATAAGGATTCGGCGTTCGCCTACGGCAACAAAATGACGACCAAGCTCAAGGAGCTGATCCCGCGCCAGCAGTTCGAGGTGCCGGTCCAGGCCGCCGTCGGGTCGAAAATCATTGCGCGCGAGAACATTCGCGCGATTCGTAAGGATGTGTTGTCGAAGTGCTACGGCGGTGACATCACCCGGAAACGCAAACTGCTGGAGAAGCAGAAGGAAGGTAAGAAGCGGATGAAAACCATTGGGCGCGTTGAGGTGCCGCAGGAGGCCTTTGTGGCGGCGTTATCCACCGACACCGCGGGGGACAAGGGCAAGAAGTAACCGTGACCTTCGTCCGAGCGGCCACTGTGCTGAGCATCGTGGTGCTGACCGCAGGTTGCACCTCGGTCATCGGCGGCAGCGTGCGACCCGCGCCGGGACTGAAGCCAAATCCTGTCCTCGGCAAGACCATCAAGCAAGTGCTGCTCGACGACCGGGCGCTGTCGAAGATCCTCGACCAGCCGTTTCAAGGTGATCCGCACCTACCGCCGTGGTTCGGGGGGCGCGACCAGTTACGCCGGGCGTACGGGCCGACCCCGGTCGTCGACTGTGCCGGAGTGACGACATTGCAGGAGCAAACCGCCTACGAAACCGCGAGTATCAAAGACGTTACAGGTGAATCCTGGTGGCACGGAACAGATTCAGTGAAGGTGATCAGCGTGGCTGAGGGTGTGGTGGCGTTGCCCACAGCCGCCGAAGCCGACCGTCTCTTCGCGACGTTTTCACAGCAATGGGGCCAGTGCAACGGCGAGACGCTGACGTTCCGAGGGAGCAGGCTCAGCTTCACCGACGAAATCACCGACGTGCGTGTCGCCAATTCCGTGCTGGCGGCTACAGTTACGGTCACACCGAACATCTCCGGCATGGCTGGCGCAGCCTTTCCGGAAGCGCGGGCCATCGGTATCCGGGCAAATTGCATCGTAGAGGTCGAAGTTGCCTTCTTCAGTTCCCGGAGCCCGGCAGACCAAGGGTCGGGCAATCTCGACACCAGCGCCGTCGACATCGCGCACGCGATGATGGACAAGGTCACCGCGCTGAGCTGACACCGGTCTCGCCCGCGAGCAGACGCGGAATCGCACGAATTCTGTTGGAATTGTGCGATTCTGTGTCTGCTCGCCGCGAAACTCGCCTGACACCGCCTACATGGGCGCGTTGGCCGGCTGGAACATCCCGGAGCCGTCGGCTTCTTCCTCGGCGCGGATCACGTGGACCACCGCGTTGATCAGCGCCAGGTGGGTGAACGCCTGCGGGAAGTTGCCCAACTGACGCCCGGTGCGCGGCTCGATCTCCTCGGCGTAGAGGTGCAACGGGCTGGCGTAGGACAGCAGCTTCTCGCACAGCCGTTTGGCCCGCGCCACTTCGCCGATCTCTACCAGCGCCGACACCAGCCAGAACGAGCAGATGGTGAACGTGCCTTCCTCACCGGACAGGCCGTCGTCGGTCTCGTGCACCCGATACCGCAGCACCAGGCCTTCGTCGGTCAGTTCGTCGGCGATGGCCAGCACGGTGTTGCGCACCCGCGGGTCGTCGGGCGGTAGGAACCGGGTGAGCACCGCCAGCAGCAGCGACGCGTCCAGGGCGTCGCTGCCGTAGCGCTGGGTCAGCACGCCGCGGGAGTCCACGCCGTGCTCGAGGATGTCGGCCTTGATCTCCTCGGCGATCTGGCGCCATTGCTGGGCATAGCTTTTTTCGCCCTGCCGCGCGGCCAGCTTGGCGCCGCGATCCAGCGCCACCCAGCACATCACCTTCGACGAGGTGAAGTGCTGCGGTTCCCCGCGCACTTCCCAGATGCCGCGGTCGGGTTCGCGCCAGTGCTTGATCGCCTCCTCGACCTGGCGCTTGAGCACCGGCCACAACGTCTCCGGAACCTGCTCACGAGATTTGGCGTGCAGGTAGAACGAGTCCAGGATCGAGCCCCAAATGTCATGCTGCTGCTGGTTGTAGGCGCCGTTGCCGATCCGGACCGGACGCGCGTGGTCGTAGCCGGACAGGTGGTGTAACTCCTCCTCGACCAGGCTTCGCTCGCCGCCCACGCCGTACATCACCTGCAGCGGATGGCGCTCGTTGTTGTTGGCGCCGGACACGTCGGCGATGAAGGCGAAGAAGTCGTCGGCTTCGCGGTCCAGTCCCAGGGTATAGAGCCCCCACAATGCGAACGTCGAGTCGCGGACCCAGGCGTAGCGGTAATCCCAGTTGCGTTCGCCGTGTGGTGTTTCCGGCAGCGACGTGGTGCTGGCGGCCAGCAGCGCGCCGGTGGGCGAGTACGTCAACCCTTTCAGCGTGAGCGCACTGCGCTGCAGGTACGCCCGCCACGGGTGGTCGGGGAAGTTGCCGATGTTGATCCACTGCCGCCAGCACTCGGTGGTTTGCCACATCTTCTGTGCGGCCTCTTCGTAGGTCTGCGGCGCCGGATGCTTGGTCCAGCTCAGGGCGACGAACACGTCGTCGCCCTCTTTCATCCTGGTGCGGGCGCGGGCTTCGCGGCCCTCCAGCCCGATCCGCAGATTTGTGGTCAGCTGCAGCGTCGGGTGAGTGTCGGGTTGATGGCTGGCCCGGGCGATCGCCTCACCGTAGGCGTTGGCCGAGTATTCCCAGGTGGCGCCGAGACGGTGGTAGTCGAACGCCGGCTCGCAACTCATCATCAGCTCGACCGTGCCGCTGACGCAGCGCACTGTCCGAAGCAAAATATGTTCGGCGTCCCAGTCCATCGGGGTGCGCCGGTGGGTGCGCGATCGTCGCTCGATGTCGTGCCACGGCCCCATCACCAACGCGTCGCGCACGATCAGCCAGCCGGTGTGGGTCTGCCACGTGGTCTCCATGATCAGGCTGCCGGGCAGATAGCGGCGTGCCGAGGGCACCGAAACGCCGTAAGGGCCCAGCCGGAAATGGCCCGCGCTGCGGTCCAGGATCGCGCCGAACACGCTGGGGGAGTCCGGCCGGGGCGCACACATCCACTCCACCGATCCCGCCGGCGAGATCAGGCAGGTCGTCTCCCAGTCGGACAGGAAGGCGTAATCGGCAATGGGTGGAAACGGATTGCGCAGCGATGAGCTGGACGTGAAAATGCCCTTCGCGTCGGACTTGACGGACGGGACGGGTGCTGCCTGGAACGCTGGAATGTCGGTGACGTGAGAGACCTGGGCGGCTTCAGCGACCTCGGCAGCCTCGTCTGCGGGTTCGGCATGCAGGACCATGCGGCCATCATCAACTGTCGACCTACGTCGCGTCCACCACTTCGGCTGCCCTGTTATCCAGGTGCCGCGATTTAGCCGCCGCGCCGCGCGTAGTCGGGTGCGTGCTCGGGTAGCGGACCGATCGCGACCAGATAGGCGAGCACCCGCCGCAGCGGCCGTGACCTGCCCACCAGCTGGACCGCCCGCGACGGCGCCGGGTCACCGCCGGTCATTGCGACCGTGACGACACGGGCATGGATGGCCCGTTGCAGCGCTTGCAGAAACGCGGTCGGCGCCCACCGGCGCGCCTGTACCCGCGCCAGCCGGCGGGTCGACACCCGCCCGGCGCGCAGCGGTCCGGCCAGGATGCGCGCGGCGGCAACCGCGTCGGCTACTGCCAGATTGATTCCGATGCCCCCGACGGGCGACATCGCGTGTGCGGCATCGCCGATGCACAGCACTCCGTCGGAGTACCAGCGCCGCAGCCGATTCAGTTGCACATCAAGCAGTTTCACGTCGTCGAACGAACTCAATGTGTCGACGCGGTCCGCGAGCCAGGGCACCGTGCGCACCAGCGTGCGGTGCAGAGCCGCAATGCCCTGCGAGCGCATCTCGGTATCGCTTCCCTTCGGGATGATGTGAGCGATCTGGTAGTAGTCACCCCGGTCGATCGTGATCGTGCCGTGCCCGGCGTTGAAGACGCCGGCAAGCCCGCTGGGATCGTCGGCCCGGCGAGGCAACCGAAGCCACCACACGTCCATCGGCGCGCCGAAGGCTCGAGATCGCAGGCCCAGGGCCGAACGCACCGTTGACCCCCGGCCGTCGCAGGCCACGGTCAGCTCGGCTCGCATCTGCTTGGTTTCACCGGACGGGTCACGGTATTCGACACCGAGGACCCGTCGGCCGGCGTCGCCGCGTAGCAGCCCGGTCACCTCGGTGCTGCGCAGCAACCGAAAAGTGGGCTCCGTCTGCGCGGCAGTGGCCAGCAACTCCAGCAGATCCCACTGCGGCACCAAAGCGATGTGCTGATGGGGGCCGGGCAGGCGGGTCAGGTCCACCTCGACCGGTTGGCCCCGCAACTCCATCCGGATGGTGTCGATGAGGCGATGTGGGATCCGGGCGAACCGCGACCCCAGCCCCAGTTCGTCGAGCAGCCGCAAGGTGCTGGCATGCACCGTGTCGCCGCGGAAGTCGCGCAGGAAGTCGGCGTGCTTTTCCATCACCGTGACGTCAACGCCGGCGCGGGCCAACAACAAACCGAGCATCATGCCTGCCGGCCCACCGCCGGCGACTAGACACGTGGTTTTGTCCGACTGCTGGAGCACGCCTGATCTTAGACGGATCGTGGCACATTGGATTCGGCTGCCGTGCCGAATAGGGTGTGTTCAGTGAACGGATTCCTGAATTGGTGGGACGGCGTCGAGCTGTGGCTTTCCGGTCTTCCGTTCGCGCTGCAGGCGTTGGCGGTGATGCCGGTGGTGCTGGGCCTGGCATATATCACTGCGGCGGTGCTCGATGCCTTGCTTGGCAAGGGCATCAAAGTGATGCGGCGAATCCGCCACTCCGACGAGGCACCCGAGTAAGCCGATGCCGCGGTCGCACGTCACCCTGGTCCTGGTCGCGCTTGTGGTGCTGGTGATCGCCATGTGGTTGCTGACGCGGTGACGGTGTGCTCGCCATGGGACTGCGGCCGATTCTGTTAGGCTTCCCGGCATGCACGCGGTAGCCGATCGCCCCGGGCGCGCTCATGGCGCGCCCGGCTGTGTGGTTGCGGCTGTGGCGATCTGCGCCGCCGTCGACGTGCACTGTTGTCGCTGACTCCCGCCCGTGCGCGGTCTGGCATGGAGTTGGTGACGTTCTCCAGTTAGCGACCGATCGCCTTTCCGCAGCCACGGGACCGACGCTCACCGCTCCCGCACCCCGGAAGGCCACCAATGCGACAGACGCCGAAGACCCCGTGGCGGCATCCCGTTGCCCGCCGCCCGGTGGTGCTCGCGCTGGTCGCCGGTGTCCTCGCGGCGTGTCACGGCGGTCCCAGCGACGTCGTCGGCGGCGGCGGACCCGCCGGCGCGCACACCAGCATCACCCTGGTCGCTTACTCCGCCCCGGAACCCGGCTGGCGCACGGTGATCCCGGCGTTCAACGCCTCCGAGGAAGGCAAGGACGTGCAGGTGATCACGTCCTACGGGTCCTCCGGTGACCAGTCCCGCGGTGTCGTCGACGGCAAGCCGGCCGACCTGGTGAACTTCTCCGTCGAACCCGACATCACCCGCTTGGTCAAGGACGGCAAGGTTTCCAAGGACTGGAATGCCGACGTCACCAAGGGCATTGCCTTCGGGTCGGTGGTGACGCTGGTGGTACGCGCCGGCAATCCCAAGAACATCAAGGATTGGGACGACCTGTTGCGGCCCGGCGTGGAGGTCATCACGCCCAGCCCGCTGAGTTCGGGTTCGGCCAAGTGGAACCTGCTCGCTCCGTATGCGGTCAAAAGTGAAGGCGGCCGTAACCACCAAGCGGGGATCGACTTCGTCAGCACCCTGGTGCGCGAACACGTCAAATTGCGTCCCGGATCGGGACGGGAAGCCACCGATGTCTTTGTCCAGGGCAGCGGCGATGTGTTGATCAGCTACGAGAACGAGGCCATCGCCACCGAACGGCAGGGCAAGCCGGTCCAGCACATCACCCCGTCACAGACGTTCAAGATCGAAAACCCGCTCGCGGTGGTGACCACGACCTCCCATTTGGCCGCCGCGACGGCATTCAAGAACTTCCAGTACACCGCGGCGGCGCAGAAACTGTGGGCGCAGTCCGGTTTCCGGCCCGTCGATCCCGCGGTGGCCGCCGACTTCCGCGGGCAGTTTCCGGTGCCGGCGAAACTGTGGACAATCGCCGACCTGGGCGGCTGGGACATAGTGGATCCACAGCTGTTCGACAAGGGCACCGGCAACATCACCAAGATCTATATGCAGGTCACCGGATGACCGCGCCGACAAGGCCGGATCCAAAGCCGGATTCACAGCCGGTTCCACCGGCCGACCGGGCGCTGCCCGCCGACGACAACGCACCAGGCCTCCGCGGCCCGGGCCGGTGGGGCAGCACGTCACTTCGGGTCGGAGTGTCGGTGGTGTGGTTGTCGATCATCGTGCTGCTGCCGTTGGCCGCCATCGCCTGGCAAGCTTCGGGCGGCGGCTGGCAGGCCTTCTGGCTGTCGGTCACGTCGCGCGCCGCGCTGGACTCACTGCGGGTGACGCTGAGCATTTCGGCGGCGGTCACTCTCGTCAACACGGTGTTCGGCCTGCTGATCGCCTGGGTGCTGGTGCGCGACGACTTCGTGGGCAAACGGCTCGTCGATGCGATCATCGATCTTCCCTTCGCGCTGCCCACCATCGTGGCCAGCCTGGTGATGCTCGCTCTTTATGGCCCCACCAGTCCGGTGGGTCTTCAGTTGCAGCACACCGCGTGGGGGGTGGGCGTGGCACTGGCGTTTGTCACCTTGCCGTTCGTGGTGCGCGCCGTTCAGCCGGTGCTACTGGAAGTCGATCGTGAGGCCGAGGAGGCGGCGGCGTCGCTGGGTGCCTCCGGTCCCAAGATCTTCACCTCCGTGGTGTTGCCGTCGTTGCTGCCGGCATTGTTGTCCGGTGCGGGCCTTGCGTTTTCGCGGGCCATCGGTGAATACGGCTCGGTCGTGCTGATCGGTGGCGCAGTGCCGGGCAAGACCGAGGTGTCGTCCCAGTGGATCCGCACCTTGATCGAGAACGACGACCGGACCGGCGCCGCCGCGATATCCATTGTGCTGTTGACGATTTCCTTTGTGGTGTTGCTGCTGTTGCGTGTCGTCGGTACGCGTGCCGCCCGGAGGGAGGAGATGGTCGCATGACGCCCTCGCCCGGCGTCCGTTACCTGCTCCGATCCATCGCGCTCGGATATGTCAGTGTGCTGCTGGTGGTTCCGGTGACGGTGATCCTCTGGCGGACCTTCGAACCGGGCCTCGGCCAGTTCTACGCCTGGATCAGTACGCCGGCGGCGATATCGGCACTGAATCTGTCACTGCTGGTGGTGGGTATCGTGGTGCCGTTGAATGTGCTGTTCGGGATCCCGACGGCATTGATGCTCGCCCGCAATCGATTTCGGGGCAAGGGTGTACTACAGGCGGTCATCGACCTGCCGTTCGCGGTCTCACCGGTGATCGTGGGTGTCGCGTTGGTCCTGCTGTGGGGATCCGCCGGTGCGCTGGGCTTCGTCGAGAAGGACCTGGGGCTGAAGATCATCTTCGGCCTGCCCGGCATTGTCCTCGCCAGCATGTTCGTCACGCTGCCGTTCGTGGTGCGCGAAGTCGAACCGGTGTTGCACGAGTTGGGCACCGACCAGGAGCAGGCGGCCGCGACGCTGGGTTCCGGTTGGTGGCAGACATTTTGGCGGATCACGCTGCCGTCCATCCGGTGGGGCCTGACCTACGGCATCGTGTTGACCGTTGCCCGCACGCTCGGCGAATACGGTGCGGTCCTGATCGTGTCGTCGAACCTTCCGGGCACGTCCCAAACGCTGACCTTGCTGGTCTCGGACCGCTACAACCGTGGCGCCGAGTACGGGGCCTACGCGCTGTCGACCCTGCTGATGGCCGTCGCGGTGGTGGTGTTGATCGTTCAGGTGGCGCTGGACGCCCGCCGGGCACGAGCGGCCGGCCAGGCCTGACGAGGAGACGCTGAGATGACCACAGCCATGACGAAGGGCCGCAACGGCTACGCCATCGTCGTGCGCAACGCCGCCAAGCGCTATGGCGACTTCGTTGCCCTGGACCACGTGGACTTCGTGGTGCCCGCCGGTTCGCTGACCGCGTTGCTGGGCCCCAGCGGCTCCGGGAAATCGACGCTGTTGCGCACCATCGCCGGCCTTGACCGACCGGACGCCGGTTCCGTCACGATCAACGGGCGCGAAGTGACCGGGGTGCCGCCGCAGCGGCGGGGCATCGGATTCGTCTTTCAGCACTACGCCGCCTTCAAGCACCTGACGGTTCGCGACAACGTCGCCTACGGGTTGAAGATCCGCAAGCGGCCCAGCGCCGAGATCAAGGAGAAGGTCGACCACCTACTGGAGGTGGTGGGCCTGAGCGGATTTCACGGCCGCTATCCCAATCAGCTTTCCGGCGGTCAGCGTCAGCGGATGGCACTGGCCCGCGCGCTGGCCGTCGACCCGGAGGTGTTGCTGCTCGACGAACCGTTCGGTGCCCTGGACGCCAAAGTCCGTGAGGACCTTCGCAGTTGGCTGCGCCGCCTGCACGACGAGGTGCACGTCACCACGGTGCTGGTCACCCATGACCAGGCCGAGGCCCTGGATGTGGCCGATCGGATCGCCGTGCTCAACAAGGGCCGTATCGAACAGGTCGGATCTCCGACCGACGTCTACGACGCCCCGGCGAACGCGTTCGTCATGTCCTTCCTGGGGGCGGTTTCCATGCTCAACGGCGCCTTGGTCCGCCCGCATGACATCCGAGTCGGCCGGACTCCGGAGATGGCCGTTGCCGCCGCCGACGGTACGGCGGAGTCCACCGGTGTAGCCCGCGCCACCGTGAACCGGGTGGTGGTGCTGGGCTTCGAGGTTCGGGTCGAGTTGACCAGTGCGGCAACCGGAGGCGCCTTCACCGCCCAGATCACCCGCGGTGACGCCGAGGCGCTGGCTCTACGCGAGGGCGACACCGTCTACGTGCGCGCCACCCGGGTGCCGCCCATTCCCCACGACATCGCGGGTCCAGGCGATGACGGAGTCGGCGGGGCCGAGACGGATCAGACCACGCTGACGTCGGTGTGATCCCCGGATACTCCGGCCCACCGACGTTCCCACATCGCCCGCCAGTCGCGTTCCTCGTCGTGCTTGTCGTGGTGCAGTTCGCTCGACGGCGGGGTGAGGTGAATCCCGGGATCGGGGAGAGCGAAAAAGTCGCTACTGTCCCTGGCGGAGTGGTGTGCTCCGGTGTCGATCCGGACAGGGCGGCGCTGTCGTCGGTCTGGCCCAGGTAGTTCAGCACGTTGGTGGTGGCGGCTGCTGCGCCGTTCTTCGCGAAGATCGCCGCTTTCGGCAGGGGCTTACCCCAGGGGCAGGTGATCGCCGTGATGTCACCGATTGCCCATATCCCCGAATATTGTGTCTGCATGGTGACGGGGTCGACTGCGATCCACCCCAGTTGACCGAGCGTGATCGCGGGCTGATGCGGCGGAATGAACACCAGCAGATCGAAATCGACGCTCTGGCCATCCTGAAAATAGATTGTCCGGCCGTCTGGATCGATGCGTTCGACGGTCTGTTCGCAAAAGACGTCGATCCCTTCACGATTCAGCAGGCTGACGAGTTCGGGGCCGGCGTAAGGACCCGCCGAAGGCATCGGTTGCTGCTCCGGGGTATATATCGCGAAATGAGTCGCGACGCGGGTTCCGTTCTCACGCAACAAATCCGCCGCCAAAAGAGCCCCCTCATACGGGGCAACCGGGCATCGGTAGGGCTGCGAGGTGATCAGGAACACCAGCTTGCCTCCGGCGAATGCCGACAGCGCGCGGTGTGCGGCCGCAGCCGCTGCTGTGGCGTAATAGTGGACGGCCGAGCCGCTGTCGACCGCTTCCGGCAATCTGGGAAATCATCTCGATTAAGCGATGCGTGATCCCGTTGCGAGTACGATTGCGTCATAATGCTTTTCATGCTCAGAGGTAGTAGATAGCGGGTTGGCTCAGGGGGCCGTCATTACGCGCTCGCCGGCCCCAGTGTTCGGGTGAAGCTCCCTTCCGCGGGTGAACCTCACGATCGAGGTCGGTTGTCCCAGCTGAAAACTTAGGTAGCCCAATACTTTCGGTTGCGCAGCCGCGGATTCGAGCGGCGGCTGGCGGCTTGGCGGCATCGTCGGATCGAGGCGAACCGCTCGTAGTCTGACGGAATGTCATATCTAGTTGACAATAGAAGTAGAAGGCAGCACGTGTGGTACTGTCAACCATAGTTGTCTAATGCGGCCAGGCGGAGCGGACGCGCGCAGTCCCGCCCATTACGGCGACCGGCGACGCTCAGACATGGCCGCACCGCGCTGACCCGGGGGTCGGTCTCGAGCGGTGCGACTAGTGCAAGTGCAGGGCAAGCGCCAGTGCCACCACCACGAACAGCAGCACGAAAAGCGCGACGGCGACAAGGCCGACGAGCGCCGCGGGGGTGATTCTTCGCCGGGGCCGGGGCTGTGGCTCCGACAGCCCCGAAGTTTGCGCCGAGTCCGGCGGCGTGGAGCCGGGCGTGACACCTCCGCCGGGTTCGAGGGCCGGGGTTCTCGCTGGATCGGGATCCGGGGGCAGCGCGGTCATGGGTTTGTGGCCTCCCTTCGGCTCGGGCATGGTGACTGGCAACCAGGTCATTGGTGGGTACCCCGTCGAAGAGATGTGACACGATCCAAGCGGTGTCCGGCGGGCCGCGGGTTGATGTCGGCCTTACCGCTCGACTCGTCTGCGGTGGCTTGTGGCGAAGTCGTCTTGCGTCCGGTTGCTGTAGATGGCAAGCCGCCAACCGTGGGAAACCTCACATTGTCTGCCACCACGGCCGAAAGTGCCAGCGCCTCACCGGATTGTTCCGCTGTCGCCGCCCTCACGAAACGCCCTAATTCCCAAGGTGATCCGGACTGGGACCACGACGGCCGCAGTGCAACACGGGAATTGCAGAACCGATGTGTGCACGTCGGGATTCGCCGGCGACAGGTTTCACAGCCACGGCACGGGCGCCGAGCGATCTAATTAGATGTACTATCGTTCGGTCGGATCTGCGGCGTAACGCGTCGCAATGCCGCGTCAACAGATGCCAACGGCAACGCCGCCGGTTGGGTCCGCAACATAGGGAGTGATCGATGAACGGGATAGTGGCTTCGGGTGTCCGCGGCACAATGATGAAAATCGCACTGGCCGCGGCGCTTGTCGCGCTGCCCGTGGCGGGTGTGACGGTTCCGGCGAACGCGACACCCGGCTCCGGTCGCGCGTTAGCCCCGCCGGTTCTGCTCGACGATCCCAACCCCGGCGATCCTTCCGGTCCGGACGCTCCCACCAGCCCAAATGATCCGCGATGCATCCAGACGCCGTTGAACCCGATATGCCACGGTGGCCCGTATTATCAGGGCCCCCCCACCGGCCCCGACGATCCGCAGTGCGCCAGGATGCCCGGCGATGGGGTGTGCGCCGGGGGTCCGTATGCCCCCAAGCCTATGGAGCCCGTTGCCCCACCGATGGACACGGCGCCACCGCCCGAGGCCCCGCGCGTCGACGCGCCACAGCTGCCCGAGGCCCCGCGCGTCGACGCGCCACAGCTGCCCGAGATGCACTTTCCGTCGGCACCCGGTCACATTTAGCGGGCAATGTTTTCGGCCGCGATGGCGGCAGTGGCGGCGCCGGCAGTGACCGCAGACCGGCAGGTGCGCCCACTGCCGGTAGTTTTGACACCGAATCTGGTTGAGCGCCAGCGTATTCGGCGCAGCAACCGGACGCCGGCGGGCCGGCGGCTGAACTCGAGCCTCGACCGATTCCAGCCCGGCGGCGGGCTGGGGTCTGCAGCGTTGCCCGGCGTCAGGCGGCGATGCGCTCCGCCGCCGCCTGATGGAAGCGATCCAGGACCGTCTCGGCAACCAGGTGGTGTGCACCCAAAGGCGCTGTGATCGGAATGCCGGCGCGATCCGCGTAGCTGTGCACCCGGTCGGTCAGCACGCCCGGCGCCAGAAACCACGATGCGATCGCCAGCCGGCGGGCGCCGCGGGCGAGCAACTCGTCGACGGCGACGGGCAGTGAATCGGGCGCGGCGGCGAAGGCGGTCGTGGCCCCCGCCCATCGGGTGCCGGCGGCCAGCTTCGAAGCTACCGCCGCAGTGCGGGCGTTGGCCGAAGCGCTCGACGACCCGATTGCCACCACCAGCACACCGAGGGCGTTATCGCGGCGCGCCGCCCCAAGCTCCGCCAGCCGCTGGTGCAACACCGTCTCCAACCGGTCGTCCTCGCCGAGCACACCGGCCTGCTGGACCGTGTTGGTGCGCCGTGAGGCGGCCGAGCCGGCGATCTGGCGGGGGATGTCGACGCGGGCATGGTACGCGTCGACCAGCAGCAGGGGAGTGACGATGGCGCCGGCAGGACACTCCCGCAGCACCTCGGCCAGGCTCGGCGGATTGTGTTCGCAGAACGCCACCTGCACGTCAAGGCCCGGCCGCAGGCGAGCCAGGCGGTCCGCCACCGCCCGCGCATTGGCCGCCGACCGGGGATCCGCGCTGCCGTGCGCGGTCAGGACGAGTGTCGTCACGATGCGTGCAGCCCGCATTCGGTCTTGGCCAGCCCTTGCCAGCGGCCGCTGCGCGGGTCGGCGCCGTCGGTCGGCTTGGCTGTGCATGGAGCACAGCCGATCGACGGATAGCCTTCGTTGACAAGGGGATTGACCAACACGTCGTGTTCGGTGATGTAGTCCTGCATATCCTGGTCGGTCCAGGCGGCCAGCGGATTGACCTTCACCAGTTTGAACGCTTCGTCGAAGCTGATCAGCGGGGCGTGGGCACGGCTCGGTGCCTCGACCCGGCGCAGTCCGGTCACCCAGGCCGAATAGCCGCGAAGGGTCTTGCTCAGCGGGACGACTTTTCGCAGCCGGCAGCACTCGCCCGGGTCGCGGGCGAACAGGTCCTTGCCCAGCAATTCGTCTTGTTCGCCGACCGTGTGCTCGGGCCTGACATTGAGCACCCGGATGTCGTAGACGGATTCGATCGCATCGCGGGTGCCGATGGTCTCCGCGAAGTGGTAGCCGGTGTCCAGGAAAATCACCGGCACGCCTGGCCGCACCTTGGCGGCCAGATCGACCAGCACGGCGTCGGCCATATTGGAAGCGACCACATAGTTGCATGTCGCCCATCCGCGCGGTCCGTTGAGGCCGCCGAAGGTTTCATCGGTCCAGCGCAGCAGTTCGGTGGCGCTGGCGCCGTCGAGTTTGGCTGCAGCGCGCGCCGCCAACTCCCGCAGCTCCGGTTCGGTCGGTTTAGTTGCCGGGGAAGTCATCGCAGGTCGTCCTCCCCGGCCCGAATCGCCCACTGGGCGAAGCGTTCGCCGTCTGCTCGCTGTTTGATGAAGTTGCGCACCACCCGCTCGATGTAGTCGCCCAGCTCGTCGCTGGTGACCTTGTGCTGGCGCAGTTTGCGGCCGAAACCGCTGTCCAGTCCGAGGCTTCCCCCCAGGTGCACCTGGAAGCCCTCCACCGAGCCGCCTTGACCGTCGTCGACCATCTGCCCTTTGAACCCGATGTCTGCGACTTGGATTCGCGCACAGGAGTTCGGACAACCGTTGATGTTGACCGTGACCGGTACGTCAAGCGCTGAGTTGATGTCTTCCAGCCGGCGCTCCAGTTCGGGCGCCAATGACTGTGCCCGGACCCGGGTTTCGGCGAAGGACAGTTTGCAGTACTCAATTCCGCTGCAGGCCATCAGATTACGGCGCCAGCGCGACGGGCTGGACTGCAGACCCAGCGCCTCCAGGCCGGCGACCGTGATGTCGAGCAACGCGTCGGGTATGTCGAGGATGACCAGCTTCTGGTACGGCGTGAACCGGATCCGGTCCGACCCGGCGCGCTCGGCCAGCTCCGCCACCGCCGACAATATGGTGCCGGATACCCGTCCGGCGATGGGCGCGACTCCGACGGCGTTGCGGCCGTTTTTGAGCCGTTGCACCCCGATGTGGTCGATCGGATGCTTGATCGGCTCGGGGGCCGGGCCGTCGATGAGGGGACGCTTGAGGTATTCGGTTTCGAGCACCTGCCGGAATTTCTCGATACCCCAGTCCTTGATCAAAAACTTGAGCCGCGCCTTGGAGCGCAGCCTCCGGTAGCCGTAATCACGGAACACCGAGGTCACCGCCGCCCACACTTCGGGCACCTCTTCCAGCGGCACCCAGGCACCGACCCGCTGGGCCAGCATCGGGTTGGTCGATAGCCCGCCACCGACCCAAAGGTCCAGACCCGGCCCGTGCTCGGGATGGCGGACGCCGACGAACGCGACGTCGTTGATCTCGTGCGCGACGTCCTGCAGACCCGAGATGGCGGTCTTGTACTTGCGCGGCAAGTCGGCGAAGTCGGGCTTGCCGATGTAGCGGCGCACGATTTCGTCGATCGCCCAGGTCGGGTCGAGCACTTCGCCGAGCGACTCACCCGCCAGCGGCGAGCCCAGGATGACCCGGGGACAGTCACCGCACGCCTCGGCGGTCTGCAGTCCGACCGCGTCCAGCCGCCGCCAGATTTCGGGGACGTTTTCCACTTCAATCCAGTGGTATTGGAGGTTCTCCCGATCGGAGATGTCGGCGGTGTCCCTGGCGAATTCGATCGAAATCTGGCCCAGCGTGCGCAGCGCCGCCGCCGAGATCGCGCCGCCGTCGCAGCGAACCCGCATCATGAAGTACTTGGCCTCGAGCTTCTCGATGTTCTCGTCGCCGGTCCAGGAGCCGTCGTAGCCCTGCTCACGTTGGGTGTAGAGGCCCCACCACCGGAACCGCCCGCGCAGGTCGTCCTTGTCGATACTGTCGAATCCGCCTTGGGCGTAGATGTTTTCGATACGTTGCCGGACGTCGAGCGGGTTGCCGGCCTTCTTCAGCTCTTCATTGGCGTTGAGCGGCGCCCGATCTCCGAGCGCCCATTGGCCCTCATTGCGGGGCTTGACGGGACGGGTTGTGGTCATTGGGCCGTTCTCCTTCGCGAACATTGCCGACCTTGGCGCGCGGAAACCACCGATTCTTGCGGGGAGGCGCAGATCCGGTGGCCAGTTGCAGGTACAGGTGGGCTGGGTCTACGACATCAAGGCCGACAGCAACAGCTGCAGACGCGCTTGAGGTCGATGTGCCGACGCATTACCAGCGCAAGACGCGGGGTCGAATGGGCGACGGTCACGCCGATATTCTGCCACGCCCCGCGCCCGGCCGTGCGACCAGGTCCGATTTGTTCTCACCGTGAGCAAAACCAAAGGTTCATACGCGCGGCTCTGTGGTGGCGGCCGCGGTGAAGTCGGCTACGCCGGACAAGGTTGTCGTCTTGATGTTCATCGACGAATCGATAAGTAACCGAGACAATTCGCGGTCTCAACTCGACCACGTCCGCATCAAGATGACGATGGTCAAGCTCAACGGTCGTTGGATGGCAAGAAAGGTACAGCTGCTATGAGTTTCGGGACACCGGCGATGTGCGCCGGCCGCAGCGCAGGCGCGGTCGCGCGGCGGGTTTTCGCCGTGGCGGCCGTCGCGGGCGCCGCGTGGATCTTGGGGCCCGCCGTGGCGCCGGGCAGCTCGCATGCCGATAGCGTCAATTGGGAAGCCATCGCGCAATGTGAGTCCGGCGGCAATTGGGCGGCCGACACCGGCAACGGTCTTTACGGTGGTTTGCAGATCAGCCAGCCGACGTGGCAAGGCAACGGCGGAGCCGGGCTGTCGTCGGCCGCCAGTCCGGACGGGCAGATCGATGTGGGGGAGCGAATCATGACGACTCAGGGGCCAGGCGCATGGCCAAGATGCAGCTCATGCAGCCGTGGTGACGTCCCGGTAGGTTCCCTGACGCACATCCTGACAGCCCTGATGGCGGCAAACGGGGGTTGTACGGGTAACACCGACGACTGAGCCGGGCACGACCTGGAATGGCGGCGAACCACAACCGGTCGTTCGGTGCAACTTCCCAAATTGGCGGAACTCCCGCGTCGGGCTGCTCCCGCAGTCAATAATCGCCGGTACCGGACGCTCGGCGGTGGACAGCGATGGTGCCGTCGAGTGGCCTAACTCGTGCCGAGCCCTCGGGAGGTATAGGTGTCTTTTGTGACGACGGTGCCCGAGATTGTGGACGCGGCGGCAACAGATTTCGCAAGAATCGGTTCGGCGATCAACGCGGCGGCCCAGACCGCGGCCGCCCCCACCACGTCGGTGTTGAGCGCCGGTTCCGATGAGGTGTCGGCGGGCATCGCCGCGGTGTTCAGAGCACATGGGCGGGCATATCAGGCGCTTGTCGCCCAAGGGTCGGCATATCATGACCAGTTTGTCCAGAATCTCGCCGCGAGTGCGGGCTCCTATGCCAGCGCCGAGGCCGCCAATGCCGCACAGAGCTTGCTGAATGCGATCAACACGCCCAGCTTGACACTGCTGGGCCGTCCCCTGATCGGCAACGGCGCCGACGGAGCCCCTGGGACCGGGGCAACTGGCGGGTCCGGCGGTGTTTTGATCGGAAATGGCGGTGCGGGCGGCTCTGGCGGAACCGGCCAAAACGGCGGAAATGGCGGGCCCGCCGGGTTATTCGGCAACGGTGGCGCAGGCGGTAACGGCGGACTGGGTGTGACGACAAACGGTGGCAAGGGCGGGGCCGGCGGTGCCGGCGGGTTGTTTGGCTCCGGCGGTGCCGGCGGAAACGGCGGGCTGTCAATAATTTTCGACGGCGGCCAGGGCGGGGCGGGCGGCGCGGCGGGAATCGTCGGCAGTGGCGGGACAGGCGGCGCCGGCGGATTCTCCGGGCAGGCCAACGGCGGTGCCGGCGGAGTAGGTGGCTCCGGAGGATTTGTCGGTGTGGGTGGTGCCGGCGGGGCCGGTGGGTTC
>NZ_UPHQ01000201.1 GCF_900566055.1 Mycobacterium innocens | reverse complement strand
GGTTCGTTATGGGCAACGGTGGGGACGGAGGGTCGGGGGGGATCGCTCCGTTCGGCGACGCCACCAAAGATCCGGGACTCAGCGGCGGGCGCGGCGGTGACGGCGGCCATGCCTTCCTCTACGGCAACGGAGGCGCCGGCGGAGCAGGGGGTGCCGGCGCCCCGGGAGGCGCGGGAGAACTGCTGAGTATTGGCGCGGTGAACCCCGGCGGTCGTGGCGGTGATGGCGGTCATGGCGGCACCGGTGGGCTGATCGGTGGCGGCGGGGCCGGTGGCGACGGTGGCGCCGGCGGTCGCGGTAGCGAAGGCCTTATTTTTGGCGCTATTGACGGCGGTAATGGCGGCGCCGGCGGCAACGGCGGTGCCGGCGGCAGCACCCGGCTTATCGGCCCCGGTGGCTTCGGCGGCGACGGCGGGCCCGGCGGCCGCGGCGGAAATGGCCGCGTTGGGGTCGACTTCTTTGGCCAACCCTTCATCGGCCGCAATGGAGACGGTGGCGCTGGCGGCAGCGGCGGCGACGCAGGATCTGGCGGGATTCCGTACGGTTTTGGCGGAAACCCCACCTTCTTGCAGCACGGGGGCGGTGACGGCGGCGACGGTGGCGACGCCGGTCGTACGCCCGGAGCGAAGCGCGGCGTCGGCGGTGTCGCCGGTAGCGCAGGTGTCGGCGGCTCACTCTTCGGCCGCGACGGTACGGACGGCTCGCCCGGCGCATCAAGCTAACGCGCTGGGTCGTATCCGGGGTCCCACGTGTCGATCATGGCGCCGACCCCATTCGGTGCATCCGGAAGCATTCCGCTACGACTGATTTTCACTGGTGAAACTCCAGCCGCCGATTGTTAAGCTCTCCGCGGCATCTAGTCTGTCCAGCAACTCCGCGTGTTTTCGATTCCTAAATATAAGGAAGACGGCGTGACCGTAACTGACGAATATTTGGCGCACAACGCCCAATACGCGAGCACCTTCAAGGGTCCGCTGCCGATGTCACCCAGCAAACACATTGCGATCGTTGCCTGCATGGATGCCCGGCAAGACATCTACCGGGTGCTCGGCATCAACGAGGGGGAGGCCCACGTCATCCGCAACGCCGGCGGCGTTGTTACCGACGACGTCATCCGCTCGCTGGCCATCAGCCAGCGGCTGCTCGGGACCCAGGAGATCATCCTGATCCACCACACCGACTGCGGAATGCTCACTTTCGCTGACGACGACTTCAAGCGCGCCATTCAGGATGAGATCGGCGTCAAACCGCCGTGGGCGCCCGAGGCCTTTCCGGATGTCGCAGAAGACGTCCGGCAGTCGTTGCGCCGTATCGAAAACAGCCCGTTCGTCACCAAGCACGTCTCCCTGCGCGGCTTCATCTTCGACGTCGCCACCGGCAAGCTCGCCGAGGTCACGCTGTAACACTCGGTTCACCGCCCTCAGCGGCTGCCGTGGGATGGTCGCCGTCTCGCGGCGTCTCCTCGACACTCGACCCGGCCCGATACCTCGCTGATTGCCCAGGTGGCAGTCGGCGCACCAGAGTTCCGTTGACAGCGCCGGGGAAGACTGGTTCCATTGGTAACAATGACCGTAAACCTGGTCAATTCAACCAACTTTGTCAGGTATGAGGCGCGGACTATGTCAGGTAAGCCATGACCAGCGGCGTAACGGCCGGCCCCGCGGCAGGGCAGTACGAGTTGAGCCATCTGCGCTTGCTGGAGGCCGAGGCGATCCACATCATTCGGGAGGTGGCCGCTGAGTTCGAACGGCCGGTGCTGTTGTTCTCCGGCGGCAAGGACTCCATCGTCATGCTGCACCTGGCGCTCAAGGCGTTTCGGCCAGGACGGCCGCCGTTCCCGGTGATGCACGTCGACACCGGCCACAACTTCGACGAGGTGATCGCGACCCGCGATGAGCTGGTCGGGGAGTCCGGGGTGCGGTTGGTGGTGGTATCGGTGCAGGACGACATCGACGCCGGACGGGTCGTCGAAACCCCGCCTTCGCGTAATCCGCTACAGACCGTGACACTGCTGCGCGCTATTCGGGAGAACAAGTTCGACGCCGCGTTCGGTGGAGCCCGGCGCGACGAGGAGAAGGCGCGTGCCAAGGAGCGGGTATTCAGCTTCCGCGACGAATTCGGCCAGTGGGACCCCAAAGCCCAGCGCCCCGAGTTGTGGAACCTCTACAACGGACGGCATCACAAAGGTGAGCACATCCGGGTCTTCCCGTTGTCGAACTGGACCGAGTTCGACATCTGGTCCTACATCGGCGAGGAGAACATCACCTTGCCGTCGATCTACTTTGCCCACCGGCGCAAGGTGTTTGAACGCGACGGAATGCTGCTGGCCGTGCATCGCTACCTGCAGCCACGCGCCGACGAGCCGGTATTCGAGGCCACGGTGCGGTTCCGCACCGTCGGTGACGTCACCTGCACCGGGTGTGTGGAATCAGATGCCGCGACGGTGGCCGAAGTCATCGCCGAGACGGCGGTTTCCCGGCTGACCGAACGCGGGGCGACCAGGGCTGACGACCGGATCTCGGAGGCTGGGATGGAAGACCGCAAACGGCAGGGGTATTTCTGATGACTGCATCCACCACGCTGTTGCGCATCGCGACCGCCGGATCCGTCGACGACGGCAAGTCGACGTTGATCGGGCGGCTGCTCTACGACTCCAAGGCGGTCATGGAAGACCAGTGGGCGTCGGTGGAACAGACGTCGCGGGAACGCGGCCACGACTACACCGACCTGGCTCTGGTCACCGACGGCTTGCGGGCAGAGCGCGAGCAGGGCATCACCATCGACGTCGCCTACCGCTACTTCGCCACGCCCAAGCGAAAATTCATCATTGCCGACACTCCCGGCCACATCCAGTACACGCGCAACATGGTGACCGGCGCGTCGACCGCCCAACTGGTAATCGTGCTGGTCGATGCGCGTCACGGCCTGCTGGAGCAGTCCCGCCGGCACGCTTTCCTGGCCTCGCTGCTGGGCATTCAGCACATTGTGCTCGCGGTCAACAAGATGGACCTGATCGGTTGGGACAAGGACAAATTCGAAGCGATTCGGGACGAGTTCCACGCCTTCGCCGCCCGCCTGGATGTGCAAGATGTGGCCACGATCCCCATCTCCGCGCTGAACGGCGACAATGTGGTGACCAAGTCCGACCAGACCCCGTGGTTCGAGGGACCGGCGCTGCTGACGCATCTCGAAGAGGTCTATATCGCCGGTGACCGAAATCTGGTCGACGTGCGATTCCCGGTCCAGTACGTCATCCGGCCGCATACGCTTCGGCATCAGGACCACCGCAGCTATGCGGGCACCGTGGCCAGTGGGGTAATGCGTCCCGGTGACGAGGTGGTCGTGCTGCCGATCGGCAAGACAACCCGGATCACCGCCATCGAAGGCCCCAACGGTCCAGTGCCGGAAGCGTTTCCGCCGATGGCGGTTTCGGTGAGCACTGCCGACGACATCGACATCTCCCGCGGCGACATGATCGCTCGCACCCTCAACCAGCCGAGGGTCGCGCAAAGTTTCGATGCGACGGTGTGCTGGATGGCGGATTCGGCGGTGCTGGAGCCGGGCCGGGACTACATCATCAAGCACACCACCCGAACCACTCGTGCCCGCGTTACCGGGCTCGACTACCGGCTCGACGTCAACACCCTGCACCGCGACAAGACGGCAACCGCCTTGAAGCTCAACGAGCTTGGCCGGATCTCGCTGCGCACCCAGATGCCGCTGCTGCTCGACGAATACACCCGTAACGCCGCCACCGGATCGTTCATCCTCATCGATGCCGATACCAACGGAACCGTGGCGGCGGGCATGGTGTTGCGCGAGGTCTCGGCCCACACGCCCAGCCCCCACACGGTGCGGCACAAGTCGCTGGTGACAGCCAACGACCGGCCGCGGGGACGCACGGTGTGGTTCACCGGTTTGTCCGGGGCGGGCAAGTCGTCGGTGGCCACCCGGGTGGAGCAGAAGCTACTCGAAAGTGGTGTTCCCGCTTACGTTCTCGACGGCGACAACCTGCGGCACGGGTTGAACGCGGACCTGGGATTCAGTATGGCCGATCGCGCCGAGAACCTGCGGCGACTGGCGCATGTGGCGCTATTGCTCGCCGACTGCGGCCACGTCGTACTGGTTCCGGCGATCAGTCCGCTGGCTGAGCACCGCGCGTTGGCCCGGAAAGTGCACGACGACGCCGGGTTTGACTTTGTCGAGGTGTTCTGCGACACGCCGCTCGAAGACTGTGAGCGGCGCGATCCCAAGGGCCTGTACGCCAAAGCGCGCGCGGGGGAGATCACGCACTTCACCGGGATCGACAGTCCGTATCAGCGGCCGAAGAATCCCGACCTGCGGCTCACCCCCGACTGCGGCCTTGACGAGCAGGCGCAGATGCTTATCGACCTACTGGAGTCCCGCGGCTGAGCGGTGCCCCGCTCCTTCTCGCAACGCGAAGCGTTGCGCATCGTCGCTTGGGCTGTGCCGGATTGCCCCGCTCCTTCTCGCAACGCTTCGCGTTGCGGCATCGTCGCTTGGGCGGGTGGCACAATCCTGAAGCATGCGGATGTCGGCCAAGGCTGAGTACGCGGTGCGGGCGATGGTCCAACTCGCCACGGCTCCCACCGGCATCCTGGTCAAGACCGACGATTTGGCCCAGGCCCAGGGCATACCTCCGCAATTTCTCGTCGACATCCTGACCAACCTGCGCACCGACCGACTGGTGCGCAGCCACCGTGGTCGCGAGGGCGGTTATGAACTGGCGCGTCCGGGCAGCGAGATCAGCATTGCCGACGTGCTGCGCTGCATCGACGGACCGCTGGCGAGCGTGCGTGATATCGGGCTCGGTGACCTGCCCTACTCCGGGCCCACCGCAGCGCTGACCGATGTGTGGCGGGCGCTGCGGGCCAGTATGCGGTCGGTGCTGGAGGAAACCACCCTGGCCGACGTCGCCGCCGGCACGCTACCCAAGCATGTCGCACAACTTGCCGACGACTATCGCGAGCAGGAGAGCAAACGGCACGGGTCAATCCGCAGCGGCGACTAGCGATTAGCCCGAAGTTACTGCTGGTAAATAAGGGAAATGGGGTGCTGAGCTGGGTTTTGTGGCGACTCGGCAGGAAAAGTGTAGCCACTAATAGTAGCGTGTTGCTGCTGATGTGGAACGAATTCACGTTGTAGC
>NZ_UPHQ01000066.1 GCF_900566055.1 Mycobacterium innocens | reverse complement strand
GGAAGTTCACCACCACCGACCTGAACGACCTGCTGACCAAGCTCGACAACCACGAACCCCAGCACAATCCGATCCAGCCCCGAGCAGCCTGAATGCGACCCCCGACGAACTTACGGGCGCGACCACTAAGCAATGCATTCGGGCTGCCGCGGTGGCGATCAGTGATCGTCGCGGCGACAGTGGCGTTCCTGGTTGCCCTCGTCGGCCACTCGGCCATGCTGCATTCCGAGACTCATACGCGGCACCCTGCGCACGCTCTGCTTTCTACGGTGGGCGGTGAGTTCGCTGTCAACGTCGACCACGCCCACCTTTTCGACGGCTCGTCGACCGACTGCCACAATGTGTTCGCGACCGCGGTGTTGCCGCGGCCGGCTACCACGTTGGTAGCACTTGGAGCCGTGGCGGCACTTATCGCGATTACCGCTGCGCTGGCCAATCTTGTCGTGCCAGCCGGGCGTGGTCCGCCCAAGGTGCCGATTACTGCCCTTGCCGGTCAAGATCTCTTGTCCCGATTCTGCCTGGCTCGTCGCTGATCGATCAGCGTCAGGTCGTTGTGCCATGCCACGACGACCGGTGACCGCTGACCGACGTTCAACGCCGCCCCTTGCGGCACACGTGCGAAAGCCACGATCAATGAACGATCTTTTATCTGTAGCAACCTGCGAGCGCTTCGAACTCGCCACTGACAGTGCCGAACTGCAGAGCTCTTGGCGCTCGATCCCAAATCCGCACACCCTGAGCCAGCTCGCGTCGGCCGGATACGGCGTCACCGCCGGTAGACATCGGGAACCCCGCACCCTGGTGGGTAATACGCCGGTGCTGTGGATTTCAGACCCCTTCGGTACCGATGACCGTGGTTTTTGGGCCAAGCTGGAAGGGGCTAACCCCGGCGGCATGAAAGACCGGCCCGCTCTGCATATGGTGGAATGCGCTCGGGCTCGTGGTGACCTGCAACCCGGAGCGCAAATTATTGAATCCACGAGCGGCACTTTGGGTTTGGGTATGGCGCTGGCGGGACAGTTGTATGGGCATCCGGTGACGGTGGTCACCGACCCCGGGATGGAACCGATCGTCCAACACATGCTGACCGCCTACGGAGTGCGCGTCGACATTGTCACCGAGCCGCATCCCAGCGGGGGTTGGCAGCAGGCCCGTAAGGACCGGGTTGCCGAGCTGAGGGCCGCCGACCCGCATGCCTGGAATCCCGACCAGTACAACAACCCCGACAACGTCGATAGCTACCGGTCGCTGGCGACCGAACTGCTCAACCAGCTCGGAAGCATTGATGTCTTGGTGTGCTCGGTGGGAACCGGCGGCCATTCAGCAGGCGTGGCCCGCGTGCTGCGCGACGTGAACCCCAACCTGAAGCTGATCGGTGTGGACACCATCGGTTCGACGATCTTCGGGCAACCAGCGGCCATGCGGTTGATGCGCGGACTGGGATCGAGCATCTATCCCCGCAATGTCGACTACCCGGCGTTCGCGGAGGCGCACTGGGTAGCCCCGGCCGAAGCGGTCTGGGCGTGCCGCACCCTGGCGAGCAGCTACTACGTCAGCGGGGGATGGAGTGTGGGGGCCGTTGCGCTGGTCGCCGGCTGGGCGGCCCGCACCCATGAGCCCGGCACCAAGATCGCCGCGGTGTTTCCCGATGGCCCGCTGCGCTACTTCGACACCATCTACAACGACGAGTACTGCCGCCAGCACGATCTACTCGATGCGGCTCCACCGACCGAACCAGCGGTCATCGATGACCCGATCAAGCAGGTGGTGCAATCCTGGACGCGGTGCACCAACGTGGTCGATCCAGCGCTGGTTAGGCAGTAATGGCGTTTCTCGCACAGTTCCGCAGCTTCGACGGGCCCAGCCGAATGCTGATGATCAACCAGTTCGGCATCAACATCGGCTTCTACATGCTGATGCCGTATCTGGCCGATTGAAGCATCCCCGCCGGTGTCTGCGCGCGCATCTACACCCATCTCAGAGCCGTCGGTTCGGGTGGTGCACGTTGGTACTCGCTCCAAGATGGGTAACCAACACGGCGATGGCGCATCTAATAGAGGGTCTGGTCGTATTCCACGATCACGGGCCGGGTGAGTCGGCGACAGTGTGTTCGCGGGAACTGAAGGGTCAGCATCGCTCGACATTGGCGGTCACCCGTGGCATCCAGCCACAGGCCATCGTCGATCCCCCGGTGGTCGAATCCGACGGCAAACTGGTCCTGGGTGGTGACAGCGGAATCCGCTATACCGTTTTGCCGGAGTCCCGGTTGCCGAGCGAGGGCGGGGCGCCATGACCGCCGTCGATCCCTCGCAGGACCATTCCGAGCCCATCACGATGAGCCTGCACGACGCCTCGCCGCCGGACCTGATGGAATCGATGGCCAACGATGTAGAGCTCGATTTGGGTTGGGGTCGGCTGATATTCGGCCAAACCTTTGCAGATTCCGCCGCACTGTCCGAGGTGCTGCGGCAGGAGGCTCCCGGACGGCGCGACATCTGCATCTACGCGCGAGAGCCGCACGTGATCGTCGCCGGAGCACCGAATGAGTTGTTCATCGACCCCAGCCATACCTATCGGCTGCGTTTCGCCGACGATTCGGCAAACCAGGATCCGGCGTCCGCTCCGGTGGGCGTGACAGTGCGCACCCTGCACGTCCCCGCCGATGCCGATGCCATGAATCGCGTATTCGTCCGGTGCGCAATGGTTCCGGCGCCGGTCGAGACGATTTGGCACAACCATCTACATGCCGATGCGGTGACCTACCTGATCGCCGTGCGTGACGACGACGGCGCGGTGGTCGGTACCGCGACCGGTGTCGACCACCAGGTGCTCTTCGCAGACCCGGAGCGAGGATCGAGTATGTGGACCCTGGCGGTCGACCCGGCCGCCGGGCTGCCCGGAATCGGGGAGGCTCTGACCCGGGCCATGGTTGACCGCTTTCGCCACGCGGGGCGCGCCTACCTGGACCTGTCGGTCGCGCACGACAACGGCGCCGCCATCGCCCTGTATGAGAAACTCGGATTTCGCCGGGTCCCGGTGATGGCGATCAAGCGTCGCAACGCCATCAACGAGCCGCTGTTCACGTCACCGCCGGAGACAGTCGATGACCTCAATCCCTACGCGCGGGTCATCGCCGATGAGGCGCTGCGGCGCGGAATCTTCGTCGAGGTACTGGATGCCGAGACCGGCGAGATGCGGCTCACCCACGGCGGGCGCAGCGTGATCACCCGTGAGTCGCTGTCCGAATACACCTCGGCGATTGCCATGTGCCGGTGCGACGACAAGCGTTTGACGCGACGCCTGGTCAAGGAGGCAGGCATCAACGTTCCTCGGGTGCGCCCGGCCACCTTCGACGACGACGACTACGCGTTCGTGACCGAGGTCGGCGAGGTCGTCGTCAAACCAACCCGCGGCGAGCAAGGCAAAGGCATCACCGTGGGGGTGAATGCCGACAACGGTCCCGACGAGCTGACCGCGGCTTTGGCCCGGGCTCATGAGGAATACCCCGAGGTGATGATTGAGCAACGAGCACCGGGCGACGACCTACGCTTAGTGGTCATCGACGGCCGGGTGGTTGCCGCCGCGCTGCGGATGCCGCCGGAGGTCGTCGGCACGGGCGAGCACACCGTCCGCGACTTGATCGAGGCCGAGAGCCGGCGACGATCAGCCGCGACCGGCGGCGAATCGCACATTCCTTTCGACGACATCACCCGAAACACCGTCGCCAAAGCCGGCTGGCAACTCGATGATGTTCTGCCCGAAGGTATTCGGCTTCACGTTCGGTCCACCGCCAACCTGCATCAGGGCGGCACGATTCGCGACGTCAACGACAAGGTGAACCCCGAACTATGTCGAATCGCGGTCGAGGCCGCCGAGGCGATCGCTATCCCGGTGACCGGAATCGACTTACTCGTGCCCGATGTCACGGGCGCCGACTACACCTTCATCGAAGCCAACGAGCGCCCCGGCTTGGCCAACCACGAACCGCAACCCACGGTTGCGGCTTTCGTCGACTTCTTGTTCCCCGGCCAGCCCCGGCAACCGCCGGCCTGGACTCCGGAAGAGTCGCGGCCACGTCGATCTGACGGCACCTCGTAGCCCACGACGATTCCCGGGGGGACCCGTTTCGCGGTGCCAGAACGGCGCCGGCCCAGCACCTCGACTCCGCCGACGCCGGTTGGACGAGAATGTCTGTGCCGCGGTCGCTTCGGCGCTTGGCCTCGACAACCGCGTCGAGCAGGCTGGTGGGCAGGACCGGCCAGCCGAGGCCAAGCCCCGGAGCCAGGCTCTTGCTAGCACTGCCCGCATAGATCGCGTTGGATCCGCGAGCCGCTATTCGACGCGCGTCCGACTCTTGCGCATTCAAACATGTTTGGCGGCAGAGGGATTGGGGAACGCTCCCCTCGGCGTCGGGTGCCAGTCAGCTACCATGTCAGTCCATCAGATGTACGCAACGACCAATCGCCCACGACGTTGTCCGCTTTGCCGGTCACGACCGCAACCCACGTTGTCTGCCTGGCAGCCGCGAGCTCGTGGCATTCGGCGCCGCGGGTGGCGCCGACCCGCTAATCTGGAAATGCTAACGGCGCCAACGCAACGGCTGATGAACTGGCATCGACCGACGGGCGGACAACCCCTCGGTCGTGGGCCGACTGGGCGTGCCACTGGGCACGCTCGACTATCCCGGATCTGGCCTGGATCTGGCCAGATCTGGGAAGAGCTGTTCGACACGGCAGTCTCCACCGTCATCCGATGAAGGGCCCCGATAGTGTGACGTCTGCAAGAAGTCGAGGTGACGTCGTCCCGCGCCGAACCGTCCTCAAACTGCCGCTGGTATCGCTGGCGGGTCTCGCCCTGGCTCATGTGCCCCGGGTATCCGCGGCGGGAGCAGGCCAGTGGTCACCGGACCGCGCCAACACCTGGTACCAGGCGCAAGAGCGGCTCATCGGCGCGAATTACATCACCTCGAACGCAGTCAATCAGCTCGAGATGTTCCAGGCCGAGACTTTTGCCCCCCAACAAATCGATACCGAGCTGCGCTGGGCGCGGTTGTGCGGGCTCAACAGCGTGCGCGTGTTTCTCCACGATCAGCTTTGGGCCCAAGACAATCGGGGCTTTCAGCGCCGTCTCGCACAGTTCGTCGCCATCGCCGCCCGCCATCACATCAAGCCGCTTTTCGTCTTCTTCGACTCCTGCTGGGATCCGCTTCCCCATCCGGGTCCGCAACCCGAGCCCAGGCCCGGGGTGCACAACTCGGGTTGGGTGCAAAGCCCGGGCGCTGAGCACCTCGACGACCGCAGCTACCGCCCTGTCCTGCACGACTACGTCACCGGAGTGCTGAGCCAATTCCGCAGCGATGACCGCGTATTGGGTTGGGACCTGTGGAATGAGCCCGACAATCCCGCCCGCCCGTATCGTTCCGTCGAACGGGCGGACAAACAGCAACGAGTGGCAGAACTGCTCCCGGAGGTGTTCCAGTGGGCACGCTCAGTGGACCCAAGTCAACCGCTGACGAGCGGCGTGTGGCACGGCCAGTGGGCGAATCCGCGGCGTCGCAGCACGATCTGCGCCATTCAATTGGACAACGCCGACGTGGTCACCTTCCATTGTTATGGAGCGCCGGCTGTTTTCGAATCCCGCATCGCTGAGCTTTTGCCGCTGCGCCGGCCCATCCTGTGCACCGAATATCTGGCCCGTCCGCTGGGCAGTACCATCGCCGGAATCCTGCCAATTGCCAAGCGGTACAACGTCGCAGCGTTCAATTGGGGGTTGGTTGCCGGCAAGACCCAGACCTACCTGCCCTGGGACTCCTGGGATCACCCCTATCCGACGGTCCCCAAACTGTGGTTCCACGACTTGCTGTATCCCGACGGACGGCCATACCAGGACGGCGAAATTCGGATCATGTCAGCAGTCGATCGGATGAACTGACGCGTCACAGCACCTGCAGGCCCAAGACGGCACCGAGCAGGGTCACAGCGGCGAACATCCAGGCAACGTAGTCGCCGACATGGCCGGAGTGAGCCGATTGCAGCGCCGCGACAGCCGGTCGGACCACCGTCGACACCCGTCGTCGCGACGGCGCGCTGTCGTCGGTTCGCCGCAAACGCCAGGATCGCCAGGCAACCGGCGATCAGCACACCGATGACGGCCAGGCTCACCCCACTCGCCGACCAGCTGTGCACCGCGCCGGTCGCCGGGCCGGGTACCGTCCGTCCCAGAGCAGCGGCGACATTCCCGGCGGTGTCGACGAATCGTCGTCCGGCGGCATCGGCGGCCTGAACAAGTCCGGGTACCACCCCGACCGCCAGGCAGCCCAGCAGCAGGACGGCGACCGGGAGGTACATGCTCGGCGGCGTCCGGCGCAGGACCGTGTCCGGCTCCTCCTCGCCTTTGCTGGCCCGCGACGTGTCGGCGGATGGCTCCGCGC
>NZ_UPHQ01000046.1 GCF_900566055.1 Mycobacterium innocens | reverse complement strand
AGTCGTAGTCGTCGGCATGCTCACGGACCAATCGGACCGCCTTGGCCTTGGTGTTCTCGTCGTACTTGCTTGGCATCGTGCCATCCTTCCCAAGAAAGGAAGTGCGCACGAAACCCGGGACGATTCAAATGTTTCTACTCTTGTGACGTTTCCGTGGGTTCGCTGACCAGGAAGTTTGGGCGCAACGCAATGCCCGCAGGTGAGTGTTGGTGGCCTCGGACCGGGCGTTCGACAGCCCGTGGTCGAGGGTGTTGCAGATCAGGTCGCGGTGGCGGCGAATGCTGCGGGCCAGCGCGACGAACTCGGGGATACGCGAGTGCGACGCCCACGACAACCACCCGGCCAACAGCTGCCGCCCGTAGTTGCCTTTGATCCGAAAGACCTCGCGGAGTTGCTCTTTGAGCAGGTATGCCCGGTAGAGGGTGCCCGCCGCCACCGGGAAGGCCGCGAAGACGATGTTGTAACCGTTGAGGATCCAGGACAAGGCGCCGAGGTCATAGGTCGGGAAAGATCTCTGGATGTCCGGGAATGCGATGTTGACGATGGTCGAGTCAAGGAAAGCAAGGAAGGCGCCGAATGACGCGACCAACAGTACCGCGGCCGATGAGGGCTGACGGCGGCTGGTCAGCGGCGCAAAACCCTGGCGTTCTTTGGCCAGAAAGGATGTTCGGCACCTGCTTGTCGCCGGGAGCAGTGCGGTGGCGGGCAGGAGCCTTGTCGACCGGCGAACTCGATGTGGCGCTCATCGTCTGACCTCTCGCCAGGAAACCGCGCGGCCCGGGACCCACTGCATCGTAATCAGGAGCGCCGACGATCCAACGTCGTTTTGTCGATACGCTGCATCAGTCGACAGCTCTGACGACGGATCAGGGCCTGGCCAGGACCCGCGGGCCGATGTGGTGGGCGAGTTCGAGAGCGAGTTCGACGGCGAGCCGGCGCTCGCCGGGAGGGTGGCCAAGCAGTTCGGTCGCGCGCGCGACCCGCTGCAGGACCGTATTGCGGTGAGTATGCAGACGAATGCCGGCGCGCGGCGCGTTTTCGGCTTCGTCGAGGAACACCCGCAAGGTCTCACGCAACCGAGCCGCACCGGGGGTGTCCGCCGCGAGCGGGCCCAGTGTGGTGGCGACGAATTCGGCTGCCTGGTACTGGTTTTGGGCAGCCAACGCGGTGACTTCGAGGTCACGGTGGAACGCGATGCGCTCGCCGCCGGGGTGGCCGCTGAGCAGCCGCTGGATGACCAACGCGGCGGCGTGCGACCGGCGAAAGCCGGTGATTCCGGGTTGCGTGGGGCCCACCGCGACTCGGACGGTGGGATCCGCCGAGCCAATCGCGTCGCGTAACGCGTCCAGGGCAGGGGTTGCGTTGGTGCCCAGCCACGCCCACAAGGTCGCGGTTCCCGACGGCAGCGTCAGCGGCGGCCGCGCCCGGGCGGCTCGTGCCAGCAAAGTTGCGGCGGACTCCAATACGCCCTGGATTTCGCCGCGGGGTTCTGCCCACAGCACCAGCGCCGTGTGACGACGGTCGAGTTCGTACCCCAGGCGCTCACCGGCGCGGCGGCGATCGATCGGCGCACCGTCGAGGATCAAGCGGACCGTCTCGGTACGCCGTGCCATCGCGCCGCCGAGAAGTTCCTCGCGCTCGTGTTGCGCGTCGGCGATGACGCGGCCTATCACCTGGTCGACGTAGGAGAACATCAGCTGTGAGGTCACCTCCAGCAACTCCACGAGTTCCGGGCCGGGCGCGACGACTTGAGCGGCGTAGACCAGGAAACGCTGCCATGCGACGTTCTGTCCGCGCCGATACGCCTGGAAGATGACATCCAGGTCGATGCCGCGACGCACGACGGTGCGCACCACGTCCAGCGCCTCGGGTGGCACGTCGGCCGGTGCGCCCCTGCCGTCGCGTCGGGCAAGTGCGGTGAGCAGGCGCACGGCGTTGGCGCGGTTGCTCGCCGACATCTCGGCGGCTATCGCGGCATCGGCCCCCATCACGGGTGCGATCTCGACCACCGCGGCATCCATCTCGGCGACGATGTGATCGATGTCGTTCAGCATCAGGTCGGCAACGTCACCGATGAGCTCGACCACCGCCGGTGGTACCGATATCCCAGCCATTTTGTAAGTGTGCCATCGCACATATAAGTCTTGAAAGTAGCGACGGCTACACATAGTGTCCGACGGCTCGCGGCCATAGCGTGATTCGCATCGTCAACCGCGACAGGAGCCCTCTATGACCGCCAACACACACTTCGACGTGCTGATCGTGGGTGCCGGTATTTCCGGTATCGGCGCCGCATACCACCTCAAGACCTACCGGCCCGGCACCACGTTCGCGGTCCTGGAAGGTCGCGAGTCGATCGGCGGCACATGGAGTCTGTTCCAGTACCCCGGCATCCGGTCGGATTCCGACATGCCCAGCTTCGGCTACGGGTTCAAGCCGTGGACACACCGCAAAGCGATCGCCGACGGGCACATCATCATGGACTACCTGCGCCAGACCGTCACCGAGAACCGGCTCGGGGAGCACATCCGTTTCGGCTACCGGGTGCTCGATGCGCAGTTCTCCTCGCCGGAGGGGCTGTGGACGGTCACCGCACGCCATACGGGCAGCGACGAGACGGTGCAATTCAGCGCGCGATTCCTGTTTCTGGGCACCGGTTACTACGACTACGAAGCCGGCTTCACTCCCGAATTCCACGGCGTCGAGGATTTCGCCGGCCAGATCGTCCACCCTCAGCACTGGCCGCAGGATCTCGACTACACCGGCAAGCGCGTCGTGGTCATCGGCAGCGGCGCCACGGCCGTCACCCTGATCCCCTCGATGGCCGGCAAGGCCGCGCATATCACCATGCTGCAACGCTCGCCGAGCTACGTGTTCTCGATACCCGCCGAGGACGCGATCGCCAACGTGCTGAACAAGGTGGTCGGCCCCCGGCGCGCCCACCGGATCATCCGACGCAAGAACGTCATGCTCAACCGGGGGATTTACCAGGCATGCCAGCGCGCCCCCAAGTTGATGCGCAGGTTGCTGATCGCCAACGTGCGCCGGCAACTGCCCAAGGATTTCGACGTCGACACCCACTTCACGCCGCGTTACAGCCCGTGGGATCAGCGGCTGTGCATGGTGCCCGACGGCGACCTGTTCAAGGCGATCTCGGCCGGGCAGGCTTCGGTGGTCACCGACCGGATCGACCGGTTCACCGAGACCGGCATCCTGCTGGAATCGGGTCAGGAGTTGGCCGCAGACATCATCGTCACCGCGACCGGCCTCAACATGCTGCCGTTCGGAAAGGTGCACCTCGACGTCGACGGTCAACCGGTGAACCTGCCTGACACCACGGTCTACAAGTCGATGATGCTTAGCGGGGTGCCCAACCTCGTGTTCGCACTCGGCTACACCAACATCTCCTGGACGCTCAAGGTGGACCTGGTCTGCGAACACTTCTGCCGACTGCTCGACCACATGGACGCGCACGGCTACCACACCGTCGAACCGGTGCTGCGCGATCCGCACATGCAGCGGGTGCCGCTGCTGGACATGAGTTCCGGGTACGTCCAGCGCGCGATCGCGAAGTTCCCGCGCGGCGGCACCAGCGGTCCCTGGACGGTCCAGATGGCCTACGAGAAGGATGTCGAGCGGCTGCGCCGGGGTCCGGTGACGGATCCGGCCCTGGAGTTCTCCGTCCACCAGGCCGCCCGGCTTGCTTCGTGATCGGGCAGCACGACATGAAGAACCTCACCTTCCCCAGCCACGGCGTCAGCTGCGCCGCATGGCATATTCCGGCCCGCTCGGAGGCGATGACGGGCCCGGCCGGCCGGCCCGCCATCGTGATGGCGCACGGTTTCGCCGGCACCCGTGACACCGGCCTGCTCAACTACGCCGGGGCATTCGCCGACGCCGGCATCGACGCGCTGGTGTTCGACTATCGCGGCTTCGGCGACTCGGAAGGCAGTCCCCGCCAACATGTTTCGTTCCGGCGGCAACGCCAGGACTACCACGCGGCGATTGCGGCCGCCCGGCAGCTGCCCGGCGTGGACCCGGCCAGGATCGCGGTGTGGGGCACGTCGTATTCCGGGGGCCACGTCGTCGCGGTCGCCGCGCAGGACCCCCGCATCGCCGCAGCGGTGTCGATGACCCCGGCCACCGACGGACTGGCCGCCCTGGTGCAGCTGGTCCGTTACGCCGGCCCGGGTCAGCTGATGCGCACCGCCGCGCACGGCTTGCGTGACGGCGCCCGTGCCCTCACCAACCGTGCGCCGCACCGGATTCCGGTGGTGGCCCGACCCGGATCGGTCGCGATCATCAGCACCCCCGGCGCCGCGGAGGCATACACCTCGATGGCCGGACCGACCTGGCGAAACGAGGTGTGCGCGCGTACGGCGCTGGAGATCGGATTCAACCGGGCCACCGGTTTCGCGCGGCGGCTGCGGTCGCCGATCCTGGTGCAGCTGGGTACCAACGACCGGGTCGCACCCGCCGCCGCGGCCCGGCGCACCGCCAGGAAAGCGGGGCCGCTAGGGCAACTGCGCGAGTACCCGGTCGATCACTTCGACGTCTATGAAGGTCGTTGGCAGCGGCAGGCGCTGGCCGACCAGCTCGGCTTCCTGAAAAGCGCGCTGGCCCGCTAGCGCTTCTTCACCGATTTCGGCGGCTTGGGGCCGCGACCTTGCCGGCGCGCGGCTTCGCGCCGTTCCCGCCGGCTGGCGCCGGCCGGCACCCCGGCCGGCGTCTTCTGCGCGCCGCCCCCGTTGCGCTGCACCTGCGCCGAGCCGTCCTCGGACGGGCCGGAGTACGTCAGCGCGGGTGATTCATCCTCAATACCCTTGGCGCGCAACTTACTTGGAGCCTCCTCAGGCACCGCTGCGCCGCTGCCACGCTGCTGGGCGGCAGCCGCCGCCGCGGTGGCGAACTCCGCCAGGTCTTCTGGTTCTTCGACCGGAGCGACCTCGACCTGCGGCGCCGGGACCGCCTCCACCGTGACGTTGAACAGGAACCCGACCGATTCCTCCTTCATGCCTTCGAGCATGGCCATGAACATGTCGTAGCCCTCGCGCTGGTACTCCACCAGCGGGTCGCGCTGGGCCATCGCCCGCAGCCCGATGCCCTCTTTGAGGTAGTCCATCTCGTAGAGGTGCTCGCGCCACTTTCGGTCGATCACGTTGAGCAGCACGTTGCGCTCCAGCTGGCGCATCGCGCCCTCACCGGCAAGTTCCTCGAGTTCGGCTTCCCTTGCGGCGTAAGCACGTTCGGCATCGGCCCGCAGCGCTTCGAGCAACTCCTCGCGGGTGAGGTCGTCACGCTCGGAGTCGGTGTCATGACGGGTCAGCGACTCGTGGTCGATCCCGACCGGGTACAGCGTCTTGAGCGCCGTCCACAGCGCATCCAGGTCCCAATCCTCGGCGTAGCCTTCGGCGGTGGCGCCGTTGACGTAGGCGGTGATCACGTCGCGGACCATGTCCAACGCCTGCTCTTTGAGGTTCTCGCCCTCGAGGATCCGGCGCCGCTCGGCGTAGACCACCTTGCGCTGCTGGTTCATCACCTCGTCGTATTTGAGGACGTTCTTTCTGATCTCGAAGTTCTGCTGCTCGACCTGGGTCTGGGCGCTCTTGATGGCCCGGGTGACCATCTTGGCCTCGATGGGCACGTCGTCGGGCAGGTTCAGCCTCGTCAACAAGGCTTCCAGGGCCGCGCCGTTGAACCGGCGCATCAGCTCGTCGCCCAGCGACAGGTAGAAGCGGGACTCGCCCGGGTCGCCCTGCCGGCCGGAACGACCACGCAACTGGTTGTCGATGCGCCGGGACTCGTGGCGTTCGGTACCCAGCACGTAGAGACCGCCGGCCTCGATCACTTCGGCAGCCTCTTTGCCGGCCTCCTTCTTGACCTTGGGCAGTTCCTGGTGCCAGGCGGCCTCGTACTCATCGGGCGTCTCCACCGGATCCAGGCCGCGCTCGCGCAGCCGCTGGTCGGTGAGGAAGTCGACGTTGCCGCCCAGCACGATGTCGGTGCCACGGCCGGCCATGTTGGTGGCGACGGTGATGCCGCCGCGGCGGCCCGCGACGGCGACGATGCCCGCCTCCTGTTCGTGGTATTTGGCGTTGAGGACGTTGTGCGGAATGCGTCGCTTGGTGAATTGCCGCGACAGGTACTCGGAGCGCTCCACGCTGGTGGTGCCGATCAGCACCGGTTGGCCCTTTTCATAGCGCTCGGCGACGTCGTCGACCACGGCGACGTATTTGGCTTCCTCGGTCTTGTAGATGAGGTCGGAACAGTCGGTGCGGATCATCGGCTTGTTGGTCGGGATGGATGCCACTCCGAGCTTGTAGATCTCGTGCAGCTCGGCCGCCTCGGTCTGCGCGGTGCCGGTCATGCCGGCGAGCTTGTCGTAGAGCCGGAAGTAGTTCTGCAGCGTGATGGTGGCCAGCGTCTGGTTCTCGGCCTTGATCTCGACGTGCTCCTTGGCCTCGATGGCCTGATGCATGCCCTCGTTGTAGCGGCGCCCGTAGAGCACGCGGCCGGTGAACTCGTCGACGATGAGCACCTCGCCGTCGCGGACGATGTAGTCCTTGTCGCGGTTGAACAGCTCCTTGGCCTTCAGCGCGTTGTTGAGGTAGCTGACCAGCGGCGAGTTGGCGGCCTCGTAGAGGTTGTCGATGCCGAGCTGGTCTTCGACGAACTCCACGCCCTTCTCGTGCACACCGACGGTGCGTTTGCGCAGGTCGACCTCGTAGTGGGTGTCCTTTTCCATCAGCGGCGCCAGCCGGGCGAACTCGACGTACCAGTTCGAGGCGCCGTCGGCGGGACCGGAGATGATCAGCGGGGTGCGGGCCTCGTCGATCAGGATGGAGTCGACCTCGTCGACGATGGCGAAGTTGTGCCCGCGCTGCACCAGGTCGTCGAGCGAGTGGGCCATGTTGTCACGCAGGTAGTCGAAGCCGAACTCGTTGTTGGTGCCGTAGGTGATGTCGGCGTTGTAGGCCACCCGACGCTGGTCGGGGGTCATCTGGGCGAGGATGACGCCGACGTCCAGGCCCAGGAAACGGTGCACGCGACCCATCCACTCGCTGTCGCGTTTGGCCAGGTAGTCGTTGACGGTCACGATGTGCACGCCCTTGCCGGCCAGCGCGTTGAGGTAGGCGGGCAGCACGCAGGTCAGGGTCTTGCCTTCACCGGTCTTCATCTCGGCGACGTAGCCCAGGTGCAGGGCGGCCGCACCCATCACCTGGACGTCGAAGGGTCGCTGGTCGAGCACCCGCCAGGCGGCCTCGCGGGCGACGGCGAACGCTTCGGGTAGCAGGTCGTCGAGGGTTTCCGGGTTTTCCTCGTCGGCCAGGCGCCGCTTGAACTCGTCGGTCTTGGCTCTCAGCTCGGCGTCGGTGAGCTTCTCGACGTCGTCCGACAACGTGTTGACGTAGTCGGCCACCTTCCTGAGGCGCTTGACCATGCGACCTTCACCAAGGCGCAGCAACTTCGACAGCACAGCTATGTCCCTTGTGGGTAGGAGTCTTCTTCGATTAGGCGACTCCCATCGTAGGTGACGCCGTGGTATTGGCCGCCGATCCTCGAGCCAGCCGGATCAAGCCAGCCGGATCAAGCCATAGTCGTAGGCGTGCCGGCGGTAGACGACGGTGGGCCGCTCGGTCTGCTTGTCGAAGAACAAGAAGAAGTCGTGTCCGACAAGCTCCATCTCGTAGAGCGCGTCGTCCACCGACATCGGCTTGGCCGGGTGTTCCTTGACGCGGACGATGCGTCCCGGTTCGTGATCCAGTTCGGCGCCGTCATGCTCGTGTGGCTCGGCCGGCTCCGCGTCGAAGGCCCTTTCCGGTGGCGGGGCCGCCGCGGTGGCCTCGGCCAGCGACACGGGGGTCTTGTCGCCGTAGTGAACTTTGCGGCGGTCTTTGCTGCGGCGCAGCCGGTTCTCCAGTTTGCCGACGGCGGACTCGAGGGCGGCGTAGAAGCTGTCGGCGCAGGCCTCGCCGCGGACAACGGGTCCCCGGCCGCGAGCGGTTACCTCCACTCGCTGACAGGATTTGCGTTGGCGACGGTTGCGTTCATGGTCGAGTTCGACGTCGAACAGGTAGATGGTCCGGTCGAAACGTTCCAAGCGAGCGAGCTTCTGCGAAACGTAGATGCGGAAGTGGTCGGGAATCTCGACATTGCGGCCTTTGAACACAATCTCGGCGGTCGCTTGCGGTTCCGCCTGTTCATCGGTTTCGGCCGGCGCCTGATCCACAATCTGGTCGGAATCCACGGTGAGCCTTGACATTCGTGACAACTCGTTTCTCTTTTCACGTCGCACGCGCCTTGCGTGCCGGGCCTTCGGTTACGCGCCGACGGGGGTTGGAGCGGATTTTCGTGAAGTCACCGCCGCAGGCTGCCCGCCGGAGCAAGGTGCCGATTACTCACCTCCTACCGCGGTTAGTGCTTGGACCTGTCTTCGACCTGCAAAACCTTAAAAACCTGGGTATCGCGACCGTGAGCCTTGCCGGTAAGTCTGAATCTGATCTCGACGTTAGCCTGTGTTCACCCCACGGTGCCAGCGAATCGGCCAGCCTTTTGCGGAGTTCTTATCCCGGACGTTTCGCACGGGCAGGAGACCGGCGAAAGCTCGTCATGCCGCCGCGATCGCCAACACAGCGACCACCCGTATCCCGGCGGCCTGCAGGGCCTGGACCGACTCCCGCGCCGTCGCCCCGGTGGTGACGACATCGTCGACGATCACGACTTCGGCGCACAGGCGCCGGCCTCGCAGCAGCACTCGGCCGGCGATGTTGCGCTCGCGCGCCGACGTGCCCAGACCCACCGAGTCGCGGACCAACCCTTTCAGTCGTAACGCCTGGACGACCGTGATGCCGGGATGGGCGGCCACCGCCGCAGCGGCGATGCGGGTCACCGGGTCGCCCCCGCGCCGACGCGCCGCCGAACGCCGAGTGGGCGCGGGCACCAGGGTCAGCGGGGCATCGACGACCCCCCAGGACAGCAGGCGGTGGATACCCACGGCCAGTGCCCTCGCCAGCGGTACGACCAGGTCGCGGCGACCGTGTTCCTTCAAGGCCAGGATCGCCTGACGGCGGGCGCCGGCGTAGCGCCCGAGAGCGAACACCGGGACCCGGGGGTCCACCCGCGGGTTCACGACGTGCGGTTGATCGGCCGCCACAAAGAGCTCCGCGGAGCAGCCGGTGCACCACCGGGTCGCCGGCACACCGCAGCCGCCGCACTGCAGCGGCAGGACGAGATCGAGCACGGTGTCAGTGTGGCGGTGGGAGCCGACAAACCGTGCCGAGTGGAGACCGACCTGTAACCAAAACCTGACCGACATGCCAAGGCGCGCTGTCACATTCACCCGTCGACGCGGCCATACCATCGACCAGCGACAACGACTGATTACCGATCCGAAAGGTGTCCGGCGAGAGCGATGCGGGCGGCAATACGGTCTCTTCTGGTGGTAATCAGCATCACCGTGACGGTGTTCGCCGGGCGAACCGGCGTAACGCTGATGGCGGTGAACAGTTCGGGCGGCAACGTCGGCATCGCCGCCGTCTTGCCCACGCGCGGGGCGGTGGTGGGGGTGGCGCATCCGGTGGTGATCACGTTCGGCAACCCCGTAGCCGATCGGCAGGCGGTGGAGCGCGCGATCGACGTAAAATCGGCGCCCGCCCGTACCGGCAAGTTCGAGTGGCTGGACGACAACGTTGTGCAATGGGTCCCCGACCGATTCTGGCCGGCGCACAGCACCGTGGCGCTCTCGGTGGGCGGGCTGCATACGAACTTCGAAACGGGTCCGGCCGTCGTAGGCGTTGCCGACATCGCGAAGCACACCTTCACCGTGAGCATCGACGGAGTCCCGGCGGGAACGGGGGCGCCGCCGCTACCAACGCCGCACCACCGGCCGCACTGGGGAGAAGAAGGAGTCCTGCCGGCCTCGATGGGCAGGCCCGAGTTCGAGACTCCCGTCGGCACCTACCACGTGATCTCCAAAGATCGCACAGTGATTATGGATTCGAGCTCGGTCGGCATCCCCGTCGACGACGCCGACGGTTATCGGCTCCCGGTGGACTACGCCGTCCGGATCACCAGCCGCGGCCTCTATGTGCATTCGGCCCCGTGGGCGATCCGGTCAATGGGGGTTGAGAATGTGAGCCATGGCTGCATCAGCCTGAGCCCCACCGACGCCGAGTGGTACTTCAACACGGTCAACGTCGGCGACCCCGTCATCGTCCAGGAAGGGGTTCCGGCAGACGAAAAGGAAGTAGACCCGGTGATCCCCTGATACGGGGCCGGTGCGGGCAGATGCTGACGTTACTGCGCAGCGGGCCCTGGTGCGGCACCAGCCGCGCAAGCCGGAAGCGGTGTCGACGACCCCGCCAGAACAGCCGCGATGGGCGCCTGGGGTAGCGCCGCTGCCACCGGCGCCGGCGGGCCGGGCAGAACCACCGGCGCCGGCGGGCCGGGCAGAACCACCGGTCCGGGTGTCGGCGCAGCCGGATCGGTCAGCGCACCCTTACCCGTGCCGGCCGTCATCACGATCGGAGCGGCACCATGGGCAGCGTCGGCTGGTGCAGCGGCCCCGCCGGCCGGCACGACGGGCGCAACCGGCACCACCGGCACGACGGGCGCGGCCGGCGCAGCCGGCACCACCGGAACCACGGGCGCAGCCGGCACCACCGGCACGACGGGCGCAGCCGGCACCACCGGAACCACGGGCGCAGCCGGCACCACCGGCACGACGGGCGCGAGAGGCACAGCTCCTGCCACCGGCGGACCGGGCAGCACCACCGGCACTGCGGCCATCGGCGGTGCGGAACCGAGCGCGGCAAGCTGCTCCAGGCACGTCGGACCGCCGGTCGGCAATGGAGCGGCCTGCGCACCAGCACTGAACGCAAGCGCGGCGCCGCCGCACAACCCCGCGCCGGCAGCTACTGCAACGCAGCATCGATCAACAAGCCGCAACGCCAACTCCGTTCATTCCTGCCCAAGCCGCCCGCGAATACCGCGGCAATGGGGAACCGTATCGGTGCGCCGAATCCTTGCCTAGATCAAGACGTATTGGTTGCCGAACCGATACGGCGCACCAGCCGCGTCGTGATCCAGAATTTCCCAAATAGTGACTTAGTGACTTAGGGAACGTTTGTCACGTTCGCCGCCGCGCCGAACCCACGCATTGTCGGCCACGCGGGATCCCGCGGTGAGTCGCCGGTGCGCGGCATCGGGATGCCGTTTCGGCAAATTCGGTAGATCTGGAACGACCTGGAACGACCTGGAACGACCGAGCCACCCCGCCGCCGGTCAGTCCGAGCCCCGCAGCAACGAAGGCCAGGTGAAGCTGAGCGCCCCCTGGCTCAATCGGGTGATCAGATCCTCGAGATGCCGCAGCGGCAACTCCATTCGCCACTCCGGCAGCAGAGCGGACAGGTGCAGCGAATCCGGGCCAAGATCGACGTCGGTCAGCAGCAGTCCATGCGGCAGCCTGGGCAGCGGCACCTGGTACGCGGGGACCCGGATCGGCAGGGGCCACCGCCGGTGCCCGGTGATCACGGCGCGCGGGCGCAGCCACAACGTCGTGCCCACCACGTCGGCGTCCACTTCCACCCCGCCCCAACCGGGCCGGCGTGCCCAGCGCAGCCGGGCGGTCCCGTCCCCGCGTAGCTCACTGCGCAGCTGCGGAGCCACCTGCCGCAGCACATCGTCGAAGATGTCCGCCGACAGCACCGACGACAACCGGGCCGGAGCCGCTACCACCAGCGGGGGCACGCCCGGACGGATGTGCACGTTGCGCAGGACGGCGACCGCGGTTTGGAGGTGGTGCTGATCCCACCTGACGTCGCGTGCGGCGACGCGGACCTCGCCGAGCTGACCGACGGGCAGCCCCTGCGGGTCGAGCTCGGCGTCCAGCTCGGTCACGGTCAGCACCACATCGTCGCCGCCGATGCGCACCGTGACTTCCTTGTCGACGAGCAGCTGCTGCAGCGTCATGAACAAGGTGCGATATGGCATGGCAACCGCTTGGGCGGCTCCCGCGCTCACCGACGGCAACCCGGTCGACGACCACAACGAGGCCAGCATGTCGAGGGCGCGGAACGGATCGTCCCAACGCAGGAAAGGAACTCTGGGCGACATCGACAAGCGCCTCCTCACTGCGAGGGTAGCCGGTGAGATCAGCCCAGCCCAGCACTCATCCCGGCAACACCGGCGCCGCCCCCGCCACCATCAGGCCCGGAACCTCCGCCCAGCCCTGTTGACCCTCAGCGGTCGACGCCGAATACATCAGCACCCCTTGCGGGGCGGCGACGTACACCGTCGAGGGATTGGCGGCGATGGCGAACAGCGGTATCTGCAAACCCCTGGCCGGGGCGTCGGAGTTGACCCCGTCGAGGTTCACATAGGACACCGGATGCGTCGCATCGTTGCGGGTCACCACGATGTCGTCGCCGGTTCGCCAGGACAATGACACCACCGAGGTGCCCAGCCCGAACCCCAGCCGTCGCGGATAGGTGAGGGCGAACTGACCGGCCTGGGTCTGCTCGACACCGGCGAGGATCACCTGCCCGTCGATCACCATCGCGGCGCGCGTCCCGTCACGAGACAGCTGCAGGTCGGTGATCGCGCCCGGAAAGCGACTGGACACCGCGGTGGAATCCACCGGGATCCGCGCCGGTTGTCCCGACGCGGTTTCCTGGATCGCCCGCAGCACGATGTTGGTGTCGACGACCACCCACACCGCGTCGTCAAGCGACCAGCTGGGCCGCGAAAGATTATGGCCGTCGGCCGACTGGACCGCCTCGCCGCCGAGGTCGCCGATCCACAAGGAGGCCGCCACATCGGGGGCGCCACGCCGCAGCGTCACCACCGAGGCCACCTGGCGGCCACTGCGAGACAGTGCTGCCCCGGTCTGGTCGCCCATCCGTCCGAAGGCACCCGGCATGGTGGTGATCCGCTGTCCGTCCAGCGCCACCAATGAACCGCCCACCAGGGCGTGCAGGCCCGCGCCGGCACCATCGGCCACCCCCGGGTCGGTGGCGGCGACGTCGGAGGTGTTCCATCCTTCGGCAAACCTGTCGTCGAGCGGGGCGCCGTCGGCGTTGATCACATACGGCCCTCTGATGTCGGCTCGGGCCAGCGTCCAAATGATCTGGGCGGCAAGCAATTGCCTGCTGTGCGGATCGGTGGTGGACAGCTTCTCCAGGTCGATGCGCGCCCCGCCGTACCCCTTGCCGATGCCGCTCTTGCCGCCGTCGGCACGGGTTACCGGACCGCGCAGCCGCAGCGGCGGAGCCAGCAGGTTGCGCACCGTGTGGGTCATCTCCGGACGCGGCCCCGACAGCAGCTTGGACACCAACTCGGTGGCCAGCTGGTCGTGATCGGACACCGCGACGTAGCGCGGATCGGGAACCACGGTCTTGCCGGTCGGGTCGGCGAAGTACAAGGTGTTGCGCTTGTAGGTCGCCTGGAACTGCTGCCAGTCCAGGAAAACCCCGTTGGGCAGCCGGTCGATGCGCCAGCCACCGGACGTCTTGACCAATTCGATCGGGCCCGGATCCGGCAGCTGGCCCTCGGCGGTCTCGAAGACCCCGACATCGGAGAGCGAACCCAGGATATCTGCCCGCATGGTCGCCGAAACACGTTCTGCACCACGGGTTTCGACGAAGACGACGTGGTCGATCAGCAGGGCGCTGCCGGCGTCGTCCCAGGCGTTGGATGCCGACTGGGTAAGGAACTGGCGTGCTGCCAGATGCCGGTTCGCGGGGTCGGCGGTGGCCTTGAGGAATTCGCGCAGCAGCACGTCCGGATCCATGCCCGGGGTCGGCTTGGGCAGGTTCGACGGCGCCGGACGCTCGACGGTGCCGATGGCTTGCGGCGCCGACGAACTGGGTACGCTCGCGCAGCCGCCGAGCAGCGCGGCCACGAACAACAGGGCTGTACTCGCCCGGATCGCCCGGATCCGTCGCATCAACCGCTCCACTCCGCGGGTTCACGCTGGTGATGCCGATCTTTCTGATCTGGCGCGTTCGGCTGTGGGACGGGTTGCGGGATCGGTTTCATGGGCAGCGGGCTGGTGGTCACCTTGTGGCCGCGCACCAGCGGCAGCGTCAGCCGGAAGCAGGAGCCCTGGCCGGGTTCCCCCCAGGCTTCCAGCCGGCCCTGGTGCAGCCGCGCGTCCTCGATGCTGATCGCCAGACCCAGCCCGGTGCCTCCGGAACGCCGCACCCGCGAGGGATCGGCGCGCCAGAACCGGCTGAACACCAGTTTCTCCTCACCGGGCCGCAGCCCCACCCCGTAGTCGCGCACCGTGACCGCCACCGTGTCCTCGTCGGCGCCCATCCGAATGCGCACCGGTTTGTGCTCGGCGTGGTCGATGGCGTTGGCAATCAGATTGCGCAGTATCCGTTCTACCCGGCGCGCGTCGACCTCGGCGATCACTTCGTGGGCCGGCAACTCCACCAGCAACTCGATACCAGCCTCCTCGGCCAGGTGCCCCACGTTGCCCAGGGCGTTCCTGACGGTGGTGCGCAGGTCGACCGCCTCCACCGACAGCTCCGCCACCCCGGCGTCGTGCCGGGAGATCTCCAGCAGGTCGTTGAGCAGCGACTCGAACCGGTCCAGCTCGTTGACCATCAGCTCGGTGGACCGGCGCAACGTCGGGTCCAGGTCGGCGCTGTGGTCGTAGATCAAGTCGGCGGCCATGCGCACCGTGGTCAGCGGGGTACGCAGTTCGTGGCTGACGTCGGAGGTGAAGCGGCGCTGCAGGTTGCCGAACTCCTCGAGCTGGGTGATCTGGCGGGACAAACTCTCCGCCATGTCGTTGAACGACAACGCCAACCGGGCCATGTCGTCTTCGCCGCGCACCGGCATCCGTTCGGACAGATGCCCCTCGGCGAACCGTTCGGCGATCCGCGACGCCGACCGCACCGGCACCACGACCTGGCGCGACACCAGCAGCGCGATACCGGATAGCAGGACCAGCAGCACCAGGCTTCCCGTTGCCATGGTGCCGCGCACCAGCGCGATGGTGGCCTGCTCGTTGGCCAGCGGGAAGATCAGATACAGCTCCAGGTTGGCCACCCGCGACGACGTCGGCGTACCGACAACCAGCGCCGGCCCGGAGAAGCCGTCGGTGTGCACCGTGGCGTACTGATACGCGGCCTGGCCGGCCTTGACGAAACCACGCAACGCGGCGGGCACCTGGTCGACGGGTCCGGCCGTGGAGGCAGCGCGCGGCCCGTCACCCGGGACCATCAGCACCGCATCGAACGCACCGGCCTGGCTGGTACCGGAGGCGGGATCGGTTTTGGAGGTCAGGGTGTTGCGCGCGAGCTGCAGGCTGCTGTCCAGCGAGCGGGTCTCTTCGCCATTGACGATGCCGCTGACGGTGTTTCGCGCCCGCTCAGTCTGGTCGATGGCGGCCTTGAGCTTGATATCGAGCACCCGGTTGGTTACCTGGCTGGTCAGCACGAAACCAAGCGCCAGGATCACGGCCAGCGAGAGTCCGAGCGTCAGCGCCACAACCCGCAGTTGCAACGATCGGCGCCACGCCACGGCCGCGGCTCGACTCAACGCACTCAAGCCGCGGGTCATCGGGCCAGAGCGCCCCCAACGACCACGAGTACGTCGCCGAGAGCCCCAGATCACTGGCGCCGCACTCCCGCGCCGACGGGCGGTACCCTCGGGGCGTCGCGGTCGTCCCCGGGGATCACGGAGGTCCGGCCTTGTATCCCACTCCTCGAACGGTCAACACCACTGTCGGGTTCTCCGGGTCTTTCTCGACCTTGGCCCGCAGACGCTGGACATGCACGTTCACCAGCCGGGTGTCGGCCGGGTGACGATATCCCCACACCTGTTCGAGCAGCACATCACGAGTAAACACCTGGCGGGGTTTGCGTGCCAGTGCGACCAGCAGGTCGAATTCCAGCGGCGTCAGCGAGATCTGCTCACCGTTGCGGGTGACCTTGTGCGCCGGCACGTCGATGTCGACGTCGGCGATGGACAACATCTCGGCGGGCTCGTCGTCGTTGCGGCGCAGCCGGGCCCGCACCCGGGCGACCAGCTCCTTGGGCTTGAACGGCTTCATGATGTAGTCGTCGGCGCCCGACTCGAGACCAAGCACCACGTCGACGGTGTCGGTCTTGGCGGTCAGCATCACGATGGGAACGCCGGAGTCCGAACGGAGCACACGACATACGTCTATGCCGTTCATGCCGGGCAGCATCAGGTCCAGCAGCACCAGATCGGGGCGCAGCTCGCGCACCGCGGTCAGGGCCTGAGTGCCGTCACCGATGACCGCGGTGTCGAAGCCCTCCCCACGCAGCACGATGGTCAGCATCTCTGCCAGCGAAGCGTCATCATCGACGACGAGAATCCTTTGCCTCATGGTGTCCATGGTGGCACTAGAACGGGACAAAACTGCGATTCCACCCGGGCGTTTCGTCATTGATATGGGCAAATAGTCTCAAAATCGATCATTTGAGGCCATCAGAGTCGCCGCCAGCCGGTCCGGATCGACCTCGGAGTCGACCACCAACCATCGTCCGTTCCAGTCCGCGGCGGCCAGTTGCGCATACACCGCGCCGGTGCGCTGTTGCAGCTTGTCGTCACGCTCGTAGCTGTCGCGCGCCCGCCCGGGGTCGGCTTCGGCCCGGCCGCGGGCCCGCTGTGCGGCGAGATCGGCGGACACCGCCAGCAGCACCTGCCAGTCGGGTGCGGGCAGCGCCAGCCTCTGGTATTCGAGTTGCCGCACCCAGGCAACCGCCTGCCCACGCGCGTCCTCGTGCAGCCGGGCCGCGCTGTAGGCGGCGTTGGAGGCGACGTAGCGATCCAGGATCACCACGTCGTAGTTCCGCCGCAGCTCCGCGATCTCAGCCGCCGCGCCGGCGCGGTCGAGCGCGAACAGCGTCGCCATCGCGTACACCGACGACGCGAGATCACCGTGCCCCCCGTGCAGGGCCTCCGCGGCGATGTCGGCGGCGACTGAGCGCCCGTAGCGCGGGAACGCCAGCGTGGCCACCGACTTCCCGACCGCGTGGAACGCCGCGCGCAGACCCTCGGTCAGCGTCCGTTTGCCGGCGCCGTCGACGCCTTCGATAGCGATCAGCACGGCGCGAGCCTAGTCGCTGCCTCGAGCGTGACGCTGCAGTCACACTCGGCGCTGAACGTGACTGTGGCGTCACGCTCGGCCGCCGACACCGGTTGACTCGACTGGGCGCAGGCGACGGATCGGCTCCTCCAGAGGGCAGTGCTTGTGGACACAAAGATGGACGTACGAGTTTTCAAATATTCCAAAGCGCCGGCGAAGGCACTGGCTCAAACCTACGATCCCCTTGTCATGAATTAACGAGTTTGTAAATTCGCCGACCTAGACAGGAAACCCGATGTCGCAGCTGATAGCAACACCAGAGGTATTGGCCGGTGCATCGGCAGAACTGAGTGAAATTGGGCAGACAATCGGGGAGGCCACCGCGACAGCGGCGACCGGCGCGACCGGCATTCTGCCCGCCGCCCAGGATGAGGTGTCGGCGGCGATCACTTCGGGCTAAGCGGCTATGGGCAGAACTTTCAGGCGTTGAGCGCCCAAGCCGCGCTATTCCATTCCAGGTGCACGCAGCTGTTGTCGGTGGGCGGTGGCGCATATGCGGCCGCCGAGGCGGCCAATGCCTCGCCGTTGGCCGCCTTGGTGCAGGCCGGCCAGTCAGTTTCGGACTATTCGCCGGTGAAGGCCTTGACGGGGTGCCCATTGTTCGGCAACGGCGCCGATGGTGCGGCGGGCACTGCCCCCGGCCCGGCCGGCAGTAGGGGCGGTGACGGCGGATGGATCATCGGCAACGGCACCAACGGCACCAACGGCGGCACCGGCGGCACCGGCCTCGTCGATACCCTTGGCACCGGGGCCAGCGTCAGTGGTACCGGAACCGGGGGCAGCGGCGGCAACGGCGGCGACGGCGGCAACGCCTGGGTCATGACCTACGACGAACTCAACGGCTACCAAGGGTCCAGCATCACCAACGGCACCGCGATCGGTGGCGACGGTGGCGACGGCGGCCTCAACGGTACGGGCGGTGCGCTCGGCGGCGACGGCGGCGACGGCGGTAACGGCGGCTGGGGCAATCTCCTGGTCTCGAACGGTGGGACATCGACCAACGCCACCGGCCTCGCCGGAGCCGGCGCTAACGGAGGCAACGGCGGGGCGCCCGGCGTCAACGGCACCGGTGACGGCGGGATGGGCGGTAGCGGCGGCAGCAACTCCTTCAACGGCACGGGCGGCATCGCCAACCCCGGGCAGCCGGGCACCAACGGCCTGCCCGACGGCACGCCCGGAACCCCCGGCGCCAACGGCTGACATCACCAGCGGCCGAGACCCAGACGAGCCGGCCAAAAAGGCCTTGCCGGTACACGTGAACCCGCGCGATGCGCCGTTAGCTACCTATGGCGACCAAGCAGGCCACTCAGTAGCGGGCCACTCAGTAGCGGTAGTGATCCGGCTTGAAGGGACCCTCGACGTCGACGCCGAGGTACTCGGCCTGCTCTTTGGTGAGCTTGGTCAGGTGACCACCGAGCGCCTCGACATGGATGCGGGCCACCTTTTCGTCGAGGTGCTTGGGCAGCCGGTACACCTCGTTGTCGTACTCGTCGTTCTTGGTCCACAGCTCGATCTGGGCAATCACCTGGTTGGCGAAGCTGTTGCTCATCACGAACGACGGATGCCCGGTGGCGTTGCCCAGGTTCAGCAGCCGGCCCTCGGACAGCACAATGACCGAGCGGCCGGTGTCGGGGAAGGTCCACAGGTCGACCTGCGGCTTGACGTTGACCCGGGTCGCCCCGGAGCGCTCCAGGCCGGCCATGTCGATCTCGTTGTCGAAGTGGCCGATGTTGCCCAGGATCGAGTGGTCCTTCATCTGCTTAATGTGCTCAAGCATGATGATGTCTTTGTTGCCGGTGGCGGTGACGACGATGTCGGCGTCGGCGATGGCGTCCTCGACGGTGACGACGTCGAAGCCCTCCATCATCGCCTGCAGCGCGTTGATCGGGTCGATCTCGGTGACCTGGACCCGCGCGCCCTGGCCCTTCATCGCTTCCGCACAGCCCTTGCCGACGTCGCCGTAGCCGCAGATGAGGACCTTCTTGCCGCCGATCAGCGCGTCGGTGCCGCGGTTGATGCCGTCAATGAGCGAGTGTCGGGTGCCGTACTTGTTGTCGAACTTGGACTTGGTCACCGAGTCGTTGACGTTGATCGCCGGGAAGGCCAGGTCGCCGGCCGCGGCGAATTGGTAGAGCCGCAGCACACCGGTGGTGGTCTCCTCGGTGACACCCTGGACCGACTCGGCGATCTTGGTCCACTTGCCCTTGTCGGTCTCGAACCGGTTCCGCAGCAGGTTCAGGAACACCTTCCACTCCGCGGAGTCGTCTTCCTCGGCGGGCGGCACCACGCCGGCCTTCTCGTACTGCATTCCGCGCAGCACCAGCATGGTGGCGTCGCCGCCGTCGTCGAGGATCATATTTGCAGGAGCGGGCCCGGCTTCATTATCCGGCCAGGTCAGCATCTGCTCGGCGGCCCACCAGTACTCCTCGAGTGTCTCGCCCTTCCACGCGAACACCGGGACACCCTTGGGCTCCTCGGGCGTGCCATGCGGGCCGACGACGACGGCGGCCGCCGCATGGTCCTGGGTCGAGAAGATGTTGCAGGACGCCCATCTGACTTCAGCACCGAGGCTCGTCAACGTCTCGATCAGCACCGCGGTCTGCACGGTCATGTGCAGCGAACCGGAGATGCGGGCGCCTTTGAGGGGCTGCACTTCGGCGTATTCGCGACGCAGAGACATCAGGCCGGGCATCTCGTGTTCGGCGATGCGCAGTTCCTTACGACCGAAATCCGCCAACGACAGATCGGCAATCTTGAAGTCGATGCCGTTACGAACGTCGGGGGTTAACGAAGTTTCGGTCGTCGTCATGGCGTGTTTGATCCTTACTGTGGGCCTGCGGGAAGCTGAGCGAGGCGACATAGCCTAGGTATGCTCTTCGGCCACTGTAGCCCCCGGCCCCCAGCCTCGCAGGTCAGGGGATATTGATCACCCCGTGGCGTTCCGCGAACGGCGTCATCAACCTCGCCAGGTCCGCAGCAACGTCGTGGTCGGCCTCCGGCGGCATCGGCACATAGCTCAAGCACAGCCGCACGATCGCCCGCGAGAGCACTCCGGCGTCGTCGTCGCTGGTGGCCACCCAGGTCTGGGTGAAGGCCTTCGCCAGCCGGGCCGACGCACGGTTGATGATGGGCGCGCTGTCGGTGGTGATCAGCTGCAGCAAATCGGGCTTGGCGGCGCCGGTCAGCAACGAAATCACCAGTGGATCGGCCGCGGACTCGGCGAAGAAAGCGCGAAAACCCTGCAAGAACGACTCAAAGATATTGCCCACGTTGGCATCCAGCGCGGCATGCACCCGGTCGACCAGGCGGTCGGTCAGGCGCAGCGCATAGCCCTGCGCCAGGCCCTGCCGAGAGCCGAACTCGTTGTAGATGGTCTGCCGGCTGACGCCTGCGGCGCGAGCCACGTCGGACAGGGTGATCGCCGACCAGTCGCGGGTCAGCAACAGATCCCGCATCGCATCCAGGACCGAATCGCGCAACAGGGCCCGAGATGCCTCGGCGTAAGGAATCCGCTTCACAGGCGCGACAATATATGTTTCCGCCAGCACGTTGGTCTCCATCACGACCGGGCCACCTCCACCATCACGAAGTCGGACTTCGCCGCCCCGCAGTCCGGGCAGCTCCAGTCCTCCGGGATGTCCTCCCACCTGGTGCCGGGTGCGATGCCCTCGTCCGGCCAGCCGAGTGCCTCGTCGTACTCGAAGCCGCACTGGACGCACTGAAACAGTTTGTAGTCGCTCATTTGGTTCCTCCTGGTGTTACTTGATCCGGCTCCTCGGCACGCCGCGCCGACGCGGCGCGCATCGGAGTCGAACTAGACCTTTTCGAAATCGACCTTCTCCCGGACGGCGCAGTCCGGACAGCACCACTCGTCGGGAATCTGCTCCCATCGGGTGCCGGCTGGAAACCCTTCCCTGGCTTCACCTTTGGCCTCGTCGTAGACGTAGTCGCAGACCGGGCACCGATAGGCCGCCATCATGCTGCGTCTCCTCGCCGGGCTCCTTGCGGGGCCCCGTACCGGGCCAGCATCTTGGCGCGCACCCGGGGGTGCAGGTTGACCCTGGTGATGTCGCCGTCGTAGTGCTCGAGCACCCGGTGGTCCATCACCTTGCGCCACAGCGGCGGGAAGTAGGTCAGCGAGATCATCGAGGCGTACCCGCTGGGCAGGTTCGGCGCCCCGTCCATGCTGCGCAACGTCTGGTAACGACGGGTGGGGTTGGCATGGTGGTCGCTGTGCCGCTGCAGGTGGTACAGGAACAGGTTGGTGACGATGTGGTCGGAGTTCCAGCTGTGCACCGGCGCGCAGCGCTCGTAGCGGGCTTTCCCGGAAGCGGTGCCGGTCCTCAGCCGCAGCAGTCCGTAGTGCTCGAGGTAGTTGACCGCTTCCAGCAGGCTGAAGCCGAACACCGCCTGGATGATCACGAACGGGATCAGGCCCACGCCGAAGACCGCGATCAGCACTCCCCACAACACCACCGACATCGCCCAGGCGTTGAGCACGTCATTGGACAGGTAGGTCCGGGGGTCCCAGGGGCTCTTACCGAGCCGGCGAATCCGTTGGGCTTCCAGCCCGACCGCGGACCGGAGGCTGCCGATGACGCTGCGCGGCAGGAATTCCCAGAAGGTCTCCCCGAAGCGGGCCGACGCCGGGTCCTCCGGGGTGGACACCCGCACGTGGTGCCCGCGGTTGTGCTCGATGTAGAAGTGGCCGTAGCAGGTCTGGGCCAGGGTGATCTTGGACAACCAGCGCTCCAGCGACTCCTTCTTGTGACCCATCTCGTGGGCGGTGTTGATGCCGACGCCGCCGAGCACACCGACCGACAGGGCAACACCGATCTTGCCCGCCCAGCTCAAACCGCCCTCGAAGCCGAGCCAACCGAGGTTGGACGCGGTGAACAGGTAGGCGCCCAGCACCACGCTGAGGTATTGGAACGGGACGTAGATGTAGGTGCAGTAGCGGTAGTACTTGTCGTTTTCCAGCCGCTCCATCACCTCGTCGGGCGGGTTCTGGCCGTCGGGGCCGAAGCGCAGGTCCAGCAGCGGCAACAGGATGTAGACCAGGAAAGGTCCGATCCAGAGTGGCGCCTGGGCCGCGGCGTGCCAGCCGAGCTGGTTCAGCCCCCACACGATCGGCAACATCACGAACAACGCCGTCGGGGCGATCAATCCCATCAGCCACAGGTGGCGCTTCTTATCGCGCCACTCCGCTTCGGGAGCTTGCGCCAACTCGGAACTGAACTGTGTGGTCATATGCCAAACCTCCTCGTGAGTCACACCACGCTTGAGGTTGGACATTACCGCCATCTACGTCTGCTGTCTAGACATCAGACATAGATTTGTACACCAAGTTTCCAACGATGCCTTACGTGTCAGACACCGCGTTGGCCACCTCCCGGTTTCCGTGCACCGAATGCCGGTGCCCGTAGCCCACGTAGACCGCGGTGCCCAACACCAGCCAGACACCGAAGCGGATCCAGGTCAGCGCGGTCAGGTTCACCATCAACCACAGACACGCGCACAGCGAGGCGATCGGAAGCCACGGCACCCACGGCGCCCGAAAGCCGCGCTCGAGGTCGGGCCGCTTCCTGCGCAGAATGATCACACCGCCGGACACCAGGACGAAGGCGAACAAGGTGCCGACGTTGACCATCTCTTCCAGCTTGGTGATGGGAAAGACCGACGCCGTCGCGGCCACCACCACCGCGACCAGCACGGTGATCCGCACCGGCGTGCCGCGTGGCCCGGTCTTGGCCAGCTGCCGCGGCAACAGTCCGTCGCGTGCCATCGCGAACAGGACCCGGCACTGCCCGAGCATCAGCACCATCACCACGGTGGTCAGCCCGGCGAGCGCCCCGACGGAGATGATGCCGCTGGCCCAGTACACCCCGTTGGCCTTGAAGGCGGTGGACAGGTTCGCCTGGCCGCCGCCCGGCACGGTGCGCAGCTGCCGGTAGGACACCATGCCGGACAGCACCACCGACACCGCGACGTAGAGCAGCGTGACGATGCCCAGCGACGCCAGAATGCCCCGCGGCACGTCGCGTTGCGGATGCTTGGTCTCCTCGGCCATCGTGGCCACGATGTCGAAGCCGATGAACGCGAAGAACACGATCGACGCGCCGGCCAGGACGCCATACCAGCCGTAGTGGCTGCCATGGGCTCCGGTCAGCAGCGACAGCACCGACTGATCGGCGCCCTTGCCCTGATGTTCGGGTTCGGGTTCGGGAATGAAGGGCGAGTAATTGGCGGCCTTGATGTAGAACGCGCCGACTATCACGACGAAGACCACCACCGACACCTTGATGGTGGTGACCACGGCAGAAAACCTCGACGACAACTTGGTGCCCAGCGCGACCAGCGTCGCCACCACCGCGACGATCAGCAACGCACCCCAGTCGAAGTTGACCGACACGAGATGGATTGTGCCACCGGCAAATCCGAACACCGTGCCCAGATAGCTGGACCAGCCCTTGGCGACGACGGCCGCGCCGACAGCCAATTCCAGGACCAGGTTCCAGCCAATCACCCACGCCAGGAACTCGCCGAAAGTCGCATAGGAGAAGGTGTATGCGCTGCCGGCCACCGGCAGCGTCGAAGCGAATTCGGCATAGCACAGGGCCGCCAGCGCACAGGTGCCCGCCGCGATGAGAAACGACACCCAGATGGCCGGGCCGGTGATGTCGCCGGCAGTCGAGGCGGTGACCGTGAAGATACCGGCCCCGATCACCACCGAAACACCGAAGACCACCAGGTCTCTCCAGGTGAGCTCCTTGCGCAGCCGAGTTTCCGGCTCGTCGGTGTCAGCGATCGATTGCTCTACCGACTTCGTGCGCCATCGATCGGCCATGCGTGTCCTCTCGTCTGCAGCTGTGACCGCACAGTACTGGGTACGCTGCCGGGGATGAGGGCGAGCTTGCGAAACAGCACCGCAAACCCCGGGGACCACGCGGTCGTCATCGGCGCCGGCATCGCCGGGTTGTGCGCAGCGCGGGCGCTTTCTGATTTCTATGCCACGGTGACCGTCTTCGAGCGCGACGAACTGCCGGACACGCCCTCGTATCGCGGCGCGGTCCCCCAGGACCGTCATCTGCACCTGCTGATGGCCCGCGGCGCGCTGGAGTTCGAGGCGCTGTTCCCCGGTCTGTTGGCGCAGCTGGTGGCAGCCGGTGTGCCGATGCTGGACAACCGCCCGGACTGCATTTACCTCGGCGCGGTGGGCCATGTCCTGGGCATCGGCCGGCAACTGCGTAAGCAGTTCACCGCCTATCTGCCGAGCCGGCCCCACCTGGAGTGGCAGCTGCGACGACGGGTGCTGGCCCTTCGCAACGTCGAGATCAGGCGGCACAACGTCAGCCAGCCGCGGTTCGACAGCGCACGCGACCGGGTAACCGGTGTGCTGCTGCAGACCGGCGCCGGTGATCCGGAGTTCGTCGCGGCCGATCTCGTCGTCGATGCGGCCGGCCGCGGCAGTCGGCTGCCGGTGTGGTTGGCGCAGTGGGGATATCAGCGCCCGGCCGAGGACACCGTCGACGTCGGCATCGGCTATGCCAGCCACCGGCTCACCATCCCGGACGGGCTCATCCGGGAGAAAATCGTGGTCACCGGTGTCGGCCCGGGGCAATCGCTCGGCCTGGGCATGTTGTGCTACGAGGACGGCAGCTGGATCTTGACGACGTTCGGGGTCGCCAAAGCCACCCCACCCTCGACGTTCGACGAGATGCGTGAGCTCGGCTACCGGCTGCTGCCAAGCCGTTTCGCCGATGCGCTGGCCCGGGCCGAACCCGTCGGCGCCCCGGCATTCCACACGTTTCCGGTCAGCAGATGGCGCCGCTACGACAAGCTGAGTCACTTCCCGTCCGGGATCATCCCGTTCGGCGATGCCGTCGCCAGCTTCAATCCCACCTTCGGGCAGGGCATGACGATGGCGTCCCTGCAGGCCGGCCGGCTGCGCCAGGCACTGCAATCCGCACTCGGCGAGCCGGCCATCGAATTCAACCGGGCCGCCGCCAAGATCACCCGACCGGTGTGGACGATGAACGCGATCGCCGACCGCTGCTTCCAACACGCCGACGGGCCGATGCCGCGCTGGTATCGGCCGGTCGGCGCACTCTACGACCAGTTCCTCGGTGCCGCTGAAACCAATCCCGTTCTGGCCGAATGGTTTTTGCGTCGGATCTCGCTGCTCGACAGCCTGTACACGGTGCCGTCGGCGCCGATCATCGGCCGCGCCGTGGCGCACAACATGCGGCTGTGGCTGCGCGAGCGCCGGTCGCCCCGGCAGTAGCGGGTACGCTGCGGGAATGCGGGGGAGCTTGGCGAGCACGACGGATACCAGGGACCATGCGGTCGTCATCGGCGCCAGCATCGCGGGGCTGTGCGCGGCGCGGGTGCTCTCGGAGTTTTTCAGCCGGGTGACTGTTTTCGAGCGCGACGAGCTGCCGGACGCACCGGCCAACCGCGCCACGGTTCCCCAAGACCGGCACCTGCACATGCTGATGGCCCGTGGTGCAGACGAATTCGACGGCCTCTTCCCCGGCCTGTTGAAAGACATGGTTGCCGCCGGTGTGCCCATGCTGGAGAACCGCCCGGACTGCATCTACTTCGGGGCCGCGGGCCACGTCCTGGGGACAGCACACACACTGCGCAAAGAGTTCACCGCCTATGTGCCCAGCCGGCCGCATCTGGAATGGCAGCTGCGCCGGCGGGTCCTCGACATCGACAACGTTGAGATCGTGCAACGACTCGTTCTCGAACCGCGGTTCGAACCCGCCCGGCAACGGGTGACCGGGGTGCTGCTGGCTCCCCGCGGCGACGGAGATCCCGAGTTCCGGGCCGCCGATCTCGTCGTCGACGCGGCGGGGCGGGGCACCCGGCTACCGGTCTGGTTGACGCAGTGGGGATTTCAGCGCCCGGCCGAGGAAACCGTGGACATTGGCATCAACTACGCCAGCCAGCAGTTCCGCCTCCCCGACGGCCTGCTGCGGGAAAAGGTGGTGGTCGCCGGCGCCTCACATGACCAGTCGCTGGGCCTGGGCATGCTGTGCTACGAGGACGGCACCTGGGTGATCACCACCTTCGGCGTCGCCCACACCAAGCCGCCGTCGGCCTTCCCCGAGATGTGCGCGCTCGCCGACCGGTTGCTGCCGGCCCGATTCGCCGCAGCGCTGGCGCGGGCCGAACCCGTGGGCAGCCCGGTCCTGCATGCCTTTCCGGCCAGCAGGTGGCGCCGCTACGACAAGCTGGAGCGGTTCCCGGCGGGCATCATCCCGTTCGGTGACGCCGTGGCCAGTTTCAACCCCACCTTCGGGCAGGGCATGACGATGACGTCGCTGCAAGCCGGCAATCTGCGCCGGGCGCTGCAATCTCCCACGAAAAACCTTGCGGCCGAATTCACCCGGCTCACCCGGAAGACGACGTATCCGGTGTGGATGATGAACGCCATCGGCGACATCACCTTCCACCACGGCGTCACCGGGCCGATCCCCTGGTGGTGGCGGCCATCTGGTGCGTTGTTCGACCAATTCCTCGGCGCCGCCGAAACGAATCCCGTTCTGGCCGAATGGTTTTTACGCCGGTTCTCGTTGCTCGACAGCCTGTACATGATTCCGCCGCCGCGGATCGTCGGCCGGACCATCGCCCACAACCTGCGGCTTTGGCTCGGCGAGCGCCGGCAAGCCGTCACAGCCCTACGGTAGCCCTGAACAGTTTCGTGGGCTCGTGCGCGAGCAGCCGAATCGGGCCGTCGTCCGCGGCCACCCAGGCAGCCAGGCCCTGCTTGAGCGTCAACGACTTCGACTTGCCATGGATCATGGCCGAACCCTCGGTGCACAACAAGATCTGTGGGCCCTCATGGCTCGAGGGTGCATCGATCTCGTGGCCCAGCTGATCTGCGTCGAGCGCCAGCAGCGCGACCGCGAACTCCTCGGCCGGGGTGTCGTAAACCAGTTCCAGCCCGTCGCGCCGGATCGGCGGCCGCAGTTCCGACTCCGCGGTCGGAGCGAAGTCCAGCACCCGCAGCAGCTCCGGCACATCGACGTGCTTGGGAGTCAGACCGCCTCGTAATACGTTGTCGGAGTTGGCCATTACCTCGAGCGCGAAACCACGCAGATAGGTGTGCAAGTTGCCGGCCGGCAGGAATATCGCCTCACCCGGCGACAAGCTGATCCGGTTGAGCAACAACGCCGCGAGCACCCCGGCGTCGCCGGGATAACGCTCGCCCAGCTCCAGCACCGTCTTGACTTCCGCGGCGAATTCCGTCGCGCCGGAGCTGACGTAGTGAATGGCGCCCTCCAGCACGGCGGGCACCAGCACGTCGATGTCGGGCTGGGGCGCGGTGATCCAGGTGGTGAACAGCGCACGCAGGCCGTCGGCGTCGGACTGGTCGCTGAGCAAGTCGATGAACGGGTCGAGGTCGGATACCGCCAGCGCTTGCAGCAGCTCGCGGGTGCGGGCGGCCGGACGGAATCCGGCCAGCGCCTCGAAAGGCTGCAACGCCACCAGCAACTCGGGCTTGTGACTGGTGTCGCGGTAGTTGCGCACCGGCGAAGCCACCGGAATGCCCAGCCGCTCTTCCCGTAGATAACCCTCGATAGCCTGCTCGGCGCTGGGGTGGGCCTGCAGCGACAACGGCTCGTCGGCGGCCAGGACCTTCACCAGGAACGGCAGCACATCGCCGAACCGGGCGCGCGACCCGTGACCGAGCTGTCCCTCCGGATCGGCGCTCAGCGCCTCCAGCAACGAGGCTTCGCCATTGTCGGTTTCCAGCCAGGCGGGGTCACCCGGGTGCGCACCGAACCAGAGTTCGGCTTCGGGGTGGGCGGCCGGCACCGGCCGCCCGGTGAACTCGGCGATGGCGGTACGCGATCCCCAGGCGTATGTCCGTAACGCTCCGCGTAGCAATTCCACCTTGTATCTATCCCCGCGCCAGTCGCAAATACACCGCGGCCATCTCCAGCCGAACGGCCAATATTGCCAGTTGCTGTTCGGGACGTTGAGCGTCGGCTGGTATGAGCAGGCCATCCGACCCGGCCACGCCGGGGTCCTGCGTCGCGTCCTCGGCCGTGACCAGGTAGATGTCGTCCAGCCCGGCGATCCGGGCACCGACCACCGTCCGCTCCCCGGCCAGCGTCAGCGCCAGCACCCGCATCCGCTCGGGCAGCGGCCCGTCGAGCTGCTCGTCGTGGAACAACAACGCATCCCCCGAATAACCGGCGGCGCCGGAGGCAGCGCCGGCCCGCAGCGCCACCACCGCGTCAGCCAGCCAGGCGGCCGCGGCCACCTGGTGCGCGATCCGCAGCAGCACCGAGCTGCCGTGCCGGGCCAGGGCCAGGGTGGCGGTGTTGTCACCGGTCAGCGCGACCCGGCGCCCCGAGACGCGCGCGGCAAGCGTCTTGGCCGGGTTGGTGAACACCTCGCGGGCGGCACTGTTGTGCAGCGCCTCGGCATCGAGCTCGTCGGCCAGCGACGCCAGGTCGATCTGCAGCCTGGGGTCCACGATGCTCAGCGCGGCCAGGCCCGCGGCCAGGTAGCGGCACAACCCGAACTCGTCGGGAACCCGTAGTCGTGGTTCCAGCACCGCGACTCGACCGGCCGTGGAGTCGCGCAGCGGACCCGCATAGGGGGCCACGACGACGACCCGCGCGCCTCGGCGCACGCCGGTCGCGGCCGCTGCGACCAATGCGGGATCACCGGGGTCGTCGCCCGCGACAAGAAGCACGTCAAGCGGACCCACCCAGGGCGGCGCCTCCCTGGCGAGTGCGATCGGCTCGGCGGCCGCGACCGGCGTGCGCCGAGGCGCGCGGGTCGTCGTCGTGGCCCCCTATGC
>NZ_UPHQ01000295.1 GCF_900566055.1 Mycobacterium innocens | reverse complement strand
TGGACGGCCCGCTGGCCAAGGCCGAACCGGCGACCCTGCGCTACCGGCTGCTGCACGCTGCGGCCCGCCTGGTCAAACGATCCCGCAACTTGATCCTGCGGGTCCCCGAAACCTGGCCCTGGGCAAAAGAATTCGCATCCGCCGTCAACCGCGTCCGCGCCATCCCCTGACCCGCGGACCCGTGTCCGTTCGACCCCAAGGAAGGAACAGCCACCCCGGGACCATGGAACCCGGCGGCAGCGCACGACACGCGACGGTGCCGCCTACGGACAAGCCGGAAATCAAGATCAACTCGTGATCTCAGCAGCCGCAAGGGGAGAACTCCGGAGACCGTGAAATTTTGAGGCCTACAAGCTCCGCCGGGTTACTTTCTGCTGCCCACTCACCTTGGTTATTTTTCCACCTTGGTTATTTTTCCGATCAGGCACCACCACCGGCTACGCGCTCAAAGTAGGTGAGGCACGTCGTAGATTTTGGGGTTGATAACGACTGCGGGTATAATCAGTGACCTCCCAGCGTCCGATCGGGCAATGGCCGTATCGAAAGCTCAGAATGAGAGGAATGTCGCCTATGTCTCACGAACAGTTGTACAGCGAAGATGCTGTGGCGTACAGCTTTCCTGCTTTCCCAGCCGACGGAGTTGTCGAGTAGGGCGCATCGGCGGAGACGCCAGCACGTCGACAGGGATCCGACGCACGCCGGTGTCTAGGGTCCCCGTCCTAAGTTCAAATCTGCGTGATCGTCGAAATCTTCTGTACCTTCGGCGCGCACCACAGGGAAGATCTGCCCGGATTAGCCTGTGGCCCGCGCGGTCGTTCGACTCGCCTAATCGCGCGACGATCTGCTACTGCACCAGGACCCGCCGCGTCACCATTGGGTTCAATCCCGCCCGTATCACCAGGACCGCCAACTCCACCTGGCCGGATGGTCTGGAAATTCCCATGGCACATGTGATCGTGCCGGCGTCGTGGAGCTTACCGGCCGGTTGCGTTTCATGGGCTTCAACGAACGTTCTTGACTCGGCAACGGCATGAGCAATTTTGGGAACATTGTTTCAGGCAAGATAGCCATGCCAGTGCGCTTGAACGCTTCAATGGTGTGGAATGCGATTGAGAGTGCCCCGATAGACAGCTATGTCGGGTTATTTGTCGACGGAGTACGTGAATCTTCTGCTACTACTGTGCGAGAAGTAGTAGCAGAATCCGCCAACATTGAAAACCTATGCAACAATAGTGACCGTTCGTTTACATTATATGTCAGAGGGGTGAATGAGTGGCAATCGGCATTAATCAAAGAACTATGTTCTTGTTATGGCGAAGCTATATGGCATCCCGGACTCACCGACGGAGCAGTCAGATGTGATATCTTCGCTGGCGAATACGCTGTGACGCCGGGCGGAATTCATCGGGAACACTGCTGGAACCGGCACCTCGTAGTGCGCGGCGAAAAGCGTTTCTTTTATTGGGACCATGCGGACTTGCGGGCCAACGATGCCTACAATAACGTGACGATATATTCCACCGAGAATGGTGATGAAGAGTTTCTCTCGACGACTTCAACTCAAGATATTGTCTCATCTGCGCTGGAGATTCGTGCTACGTCAGGATATTATGTTCATTGGCCAGGCTGGGTGTGGCACGTGGCAGAGGCTCCGAGCCCGTGCCTCGCAGTTAACATCGCATCGCATGGTTTGAGTTCCACTGGCAGCATCCCAGGTCCTATCCAGACTCTCCCAATCCGTCGGAACAATGAGGGTGAGCTGTCCGCGGAATGGGTGGCTGAGTACAGAGAATTCGCTCCTAGGTTTCGAGATGCGGAGTTGAACTTACTAGTTTCTGCGGTTTCGGCGGGTGGACTCATCTGTCCGCGCCTACAGATTGGCGAGGACATTCAGGATATTCGTACATACTCCGCAGCTTGTCGCATTACAAACGCACCTGCCGTCTGGGTCCGAGATGACGATTGGATAGTCGTTGGACTCGCGGGTCAGGCGACCGTGATTCCGAGTAATGGCGAGGACGGCGTGAGGTGGCTTGGGTCGGGCACTTCTGAATCTTACAGACCTAGGACGTCAGGTGACTTCGCACTCCTAAAATGGCTCCATTCGATCGATTGCGCCAAATTGTTACCGTAATGGATTTTCGCTCCCACGACTCAGGTGATTGGTGCGGCGAGACGTCCACCGATTGTTAAGGCGTGTATTGTCCCCAGGGGGTCACCTACCACGCCGAAGATCGTCGCCATCAAAGGTGACTGCTGTCGGTTCAAAGACAGCGGTCTCGGTCGCGTCCCGCTCGCCGCAACCACCGAAAAGTCAACACAACAAGCGGACCAGGCGGCAGGACCATCGCGCGGTCGCGGTGGGTAAGTAGCGTCGAGCAGGCGGACGGCATCGGCGGCGTCGAGAATCAAATCCGGGGCAGGGTACGGGGGGTGCGGATCAGCGAGGTCACCCGGCCGGTTCGCTGACGTGACACGGGAAGGCGCACGCTCAGACCGGTAGCGACCGGTCTGTTGGTGACGAAGCGTGAGCACAGGTAGCTTCGCGTCGCAGCCGATGGACGCTACCGAGACCGCCGACTCCTGCGGGCTGGTCGTGGCATGCAACACAAGACCTACACTTTGCTCAGCTCGAACCGCGGGCGGCTGACCATGATGAGCAACCCCCTGCTCGCAAACCACCACCCGGCAATAGATCAGCTCACCTCCCGCGCACGAACTCACCATTGAAGGCAAGTTCCTACCGGTATTCTGGCGTGTTCGAAGGCATTCAGGGTGAGCACATGGGGGTAGGGTTCCGGCGCTGACGGTGAGCAGCGTGTGGGCCGGTTGTGTCCCGGTTTGGTGTGTGTGGTGCCGGGGCGGCACGGTGATCAAGTCGTTGGTAGGCGACGGCCCTCCCGTCGTCTCTTGGCCGAGTGCTACGGGAGGGCCCTCTGTGTGCGCTCGGAGGCGCATGTGGTCACCGTAGAAGCAGATGTCGATCAAGTCGAGCGCAGGTTGGCGGCTGGTGAGCTGAGCTGCCCGTCTTGCGGGGTTGTGCTGGCGGGCTGGGGGCGGGGGCGACCGCGGCAGTTGCGGGGTGTGGATGGACCGGGTTGAGCTGTGTCCGGCCGCGGTGTACCGGGTGCGGCGTGACGCATGTGTTGTTGCCGGTGAGCGTGTTGCTGCGTCGCGCTGATACCGCGGCGGTGATTGTGTGGGCGCTGGCAGCGAAGGTCAGGGCCGGGGTGGGGTTTCGCCGAGTTGCTGCGGATTTGGCGCGTCCGGCCGAGACGGTGCGGGGTTGGCTGCGCCGGTTTGGGCAGCGGGCCGAGGCGGTGCGTTCGGTGTTCACCGTGTGGTTGGCCGCGGTGGCGGCCGATCCGGTGATGAGGTGTTTCTGACTTTGCGATAGAGATTCGCGTTTGATCAGACAACATCGTCGGGGTCCTGGATGGGTTCAGTGTGCCTTTGCTGGCGGTGCCAGGCAAGGCGGCGTTTGTGGGCTTGTTCGAGT